>JBDUEM010000034.1:0-39840 GCA_040002435.1 Bryobacteraceae bacterium | reverse complement strand
AATGATTTCCCCGTCAGCAACTCTTTCCGCTTTGCTTGCGAACCGTTGAAGTTGCAATTGGACTCGGAGAATTTGGCCATGGCCAGCAATGAAGACGATCGACAGATAGAATCACAGGTCTCGATCGCGGAAAAGGACTACGCCCAACTGGCGGAAAAGGACTACGCCCAACTGCTGGATGAGTACAGTCACCTGGCTCCTCCCGCCGATGGCGAACTTCTGCATGGACACGTCCTCAAAATCACCGACAAAGAGGTCATAGTCGACTTCGGCTATAAGTCGGAAGGTTTGGTTCCGCTCGAGCAAGTCCTGCTGCCGGATGGGACAAATCCCTACAGTCCCGGCGACAGCATTGACGTTATGGTGGACCGTAACGGCCCGAAGCAGCCCGGGTACGTCCTGTTGTCGCACCGCAGGGCGAGTGAAAGCCGTGCCTGGGATAACCTGGAACGCGCGCACCGCGAGAATCTAACTATCTCCGGCCGTGTGGTGGGCAAGGCGAAAGGCGGGCTGACGGTGGACGTCGGCGTGGAAGCCTTCATGCCCGGCTCGCAGGTTCATCATCGTCCGCTGCATAACCTGGACATGTTCGTTGGCCAGGATGTTCCGGTAAAGGTGGTAAAAGTAAACCGGCGCCGCGGCAACGTAGTGGTTAGCCGGAGGCTTGCCGTTGCCGATGAAGAAACGGCGCGCAAGGCGGTTGCACTCGAATCACTTTCCGAGGGTGCGATTGTTACCGGTGTAGTAAAGAACCTGACTGACTACGGGGCGTTTGTAGACCTGGGCGGCATCGACGGGCTGCTGCACGTGAGCGACATGTCGCATGGGCGGATCAATCACCCTTCCGAGGCGGTGCACGCAGGCGATGAGATCACCGTCAAGATCCTGAAATTCGACCGCGAGAAGGAGCGCATTTCGCTCGGTCTCAAACAGGTGACGCCGGATCCCTGGGAGAACGTCCAGGATCATTATGTGGTGGGAAACAGGGTTGTGGGCCGCGTGGTCAGTGTGACCGATTACGGCGCCTTCGTGGAATTGCAGCCTGGGGTCGAGGGTTTGATCCATATTTCGGAGATGACCTGGAGCCGGCGCATGAAGCATCCCTCGAGGGTGGTAAAGGCGGGCGATGAAGTGGAAGCCGTCGTCCTCGAAGTCAAGCCGCAGGACCGCCGTGTCTCCCTGGGAATCAAGCAACTGGAGCCGGACCCCTGGACCACCGTGGCCGAACGCTACAGCGTGGCCTCCGTGGTGGAAGGCCGGGTCCGGAAACTGACCGAGTTCGGCGCCTTCATAGAAATTGAAGACGGCATTGACGGCCTCGTCCATATTTCGGATCTTTCCTGGACGAAGCGCGTCACGCATCCTTCTGAGATTCTCAAAAAGGGCCAACTGGTGCAGGCCGCGGTGCTGAACATCGACGCTGCCAACCGCCGCCTCTCACTGGGCGTGAAGCAGTTGCAGCCTGACGCCTGGGAAATGTACTTCCGCTCACACCAGGTAGGCGATCTGGTACGCGGCCGGACCTGCCGCGCCTCCAATTTCGGGATCTTCGTGGAGCTGGCTACCGGTGTGGAGGGGTTGTGCCACAACTCCGAGATACCAGTCAGCCGGGAACGCAGAAAAGGCGACTCGCTGCTGCCGATCGGGGAAGAATTCGATTTCAAGATTATTAAGATGAATGAGGCTGAGAAGAAGATTGGTCTCAGCGTAAAGGCTGTAGCCGAAGATGAAGAAAGAACGCGCCTGGAAGACTATCAGCGCCAGGCGGTAGCGGCCACCATGACGATTGAAGAAGTAATCAACGTCAGAGGCCACGGCGAAAGCTAGTTTCAAAACGGGATAAACTGGAGAAGCAAACTGACAATGACCAAAGCCGATTTGATTGAAGAAGTCTCCCGCGTCGTGGAAATGACGCGCAAAGATTCGGAAGTAATCGTCGAGTCTATTTTCGACAGCATCGTCCGTTCCCTCCGCGCAGGCGACAAAATTGAGATCCGGGGTTACGGCAGTTTCCGCACGCGCCAGCGTCAGCCACGCGTGGGACGCAACCCGAAGACCGGCACGCGCGTGGAAGTTCCTTCCAAGCGCATTCCTTACTTTAAGCCGAGCAAAGAGTTGAAGGACCTGGTGAACGTGTCCACCACGCCGCCGGAACCCGTGGCTGTGCCCGTGCCCGAACCACCGCCGAACTCTTAAATACTGGATCGATGGATCACTTATGGAGTCCGTGGCGCTTTCGCTACGCAACCACAGCGGCCGCCGATCGCGAATGTATTTTCTGCGTCAAGGCAGCCGAAGCGGACGACCATAAGAATTTCATCATTCACCGCGGCGAACACAACTTCGTTCTGCTGAACATATATCCCTATTCGACCGGGCACCTGATGGTGACGCCCTATCGACACGTGGCCACGTTAGCGGACCTGGATGCGCCCACCCTGACCGAGTTGGCGGGCATCACGCGCCTGGCGGAGATGAAGCTGCGCCAGGTCTATAACGCTCCGGGCTACAACATGGGTCTCAACATCGGCCAGAGCGCCGGGGCCGGCATCGCGGGCCATCTTCATATGCATGTTCTGCCGCGCTGGCCGGGCGACGTGAACTTCATGACCTCCGTGGCGGAGACGCGCGTGCTGCCCGAAGATCTGGCGGTCACCGCAGAAAAATTGATCGCCGCGTTTCAGGAGTGATGCAGAATCGCTTCGATCAGACCGTCCATACTGGCAGCCTTCGCTTCGCAATCCACGGTCAAGCCATGGGCTTCCGCGGTCTTTGACGTCACACGGCCGATGGAGGCGATCCGGACACCCTTCAGCGCCGCCGCTCCCGCCACGGCCAGCAGGTTCTTCACCGTGGAGGAGCTCGTAAACGTCACCCAATGAGGCTTGGAGCTGCCGCCGAAAATTTCGCCAGCGCGTTGTGCGGCCGTCTCCGGGATCATGTTGCGGTACGCATCCACGACGTCTACCTGCGCGCCCATGGCCCGCAGCGCGTCCGGCACGACTTCGCGAGCGGCCGCGGCCCGGGGCAGCAGAACCTTCGCTCCCTTCATCGACAAGTGCCCAAAGGCCGCGGCGATGCCTTCTGCGATGGCGTCGGAGGGCACCAGGTCTACTTTGATGTGAAGGCTCTCTACTGCCGCCCGCGTCGCCGGCCCGATGGCGCAGATCCTGGCCCGCAAGGAACGAAGATCCGTCCCGGAATGACTCAGGCGCTGAAGAAAAAAGTCCACGGCATTCGTGCTGGTAAAGATAAGCCAGTCGTAGGTGGAAAGCGCAGCGATCGCCCTGTCCAGGTCCGTGTAATCGTCCAGAGGCCGCAGGGCGATCACCGGCAACTCTACGACATCGGCTCCCAACGCACGAAGTTTCGCCGTTAGCTCGCCGGCCTGTTCCCGCGCCCGGGTCACAACGATGCGCTTTCCAAACAGAGGAAGCTTCTCATACCAGTTGAGCTTCTCGCGCAGCAGCACCACGTCCCCAATGATGACAGTGGCCGGTGGCGTAAGCCGATGTTCAAGAATGAGGCCCGGAAGTCCGGCGAGTGTGCCCACAACCGTGTGCTGGTCGGGCCGGGTTCCCCAGCGGACAGCCATTGCCGGCGTGTCCGGCGAACGCCCAGAGGCGAGCAGTTCCCTGGTGATCTCCGCGATGAAGTGCAGGCCCATGAATATGACAAGGGTTTCCGAAGCACCTACTTTGCTCCAGTCAATCCCTTCCACACTGTGGCCCGTCACAAAGGTAACCACCGAGGTGTGTTCCCGATGCGTAAGAGGAACTCCGGTATAGGCCGCGATTCCCAGTGGCGATGTCACACCCGGAACCACCTCATAGGCAATACCAGCCTCGGCCAGCGCCTCCACTTCTTCCCCGCCTCGCCCGAAGATGAATGGATCACCACCCTTTAAACGGACGACCGTGCGCCCAGCCCGCGCGCGCTCGATCATCATTGCGGCGATCTCTTCCTGTTTGTAGCTGTGGGTGGCCTTCTTCTTGCCCACATAGAGCCGCTCGGCTGCGTCCGGAGCGAGCTCGAGAAGCGCGTCATTCGCCAGATGATCGAAGAGTACGGAATCGGCGAGGCCAAGCACCCGGCGGCCTTTCAGAGTGAGGAGTTCCGGGTCACCCGGCCCTGCCCCGACCAGGTAGACCTTGCCGGAACTGCTCATCCGTAAACCGCCTCCAGGATCGCTCCGGCGCCCGCAGACAGCAGTTTCTCAGCCATAGAGGAGCCAATCTCGAATGCCTGGGATGACGGGCCTTCCACTTCCTGGCGCACTATGCGTTGCCCATCGGGTGAGATGACAATCGCACGGAGGTGCAGAGAATGATCCGCCACGGATCCGTAGGCACCGATGGGCACCTCGCAGCCGCCGCCCAGCTTCGCAAGCACGGCCCGTTCCGCGGTAATCGCGGCGCGTGTGTCCGCGTGGTCCAGCTTCCGGCTGGCCTGCATCCCCGGACCATCGTCCAGACGCGTTTCTATAGCCAGCGCTCCCTGACCGACTGCAGGACACATGGATTCCACGGGTAGGAACTCGTCGATGCGATTCGCCAGGCCGAGGCGCTTCAGTCCCGCCGCCGCGAGCACGATTGCGTGGTACTCGCCCTCATCCAGCTTGCGGATGCGCGTGTCGACATTCCCGCGAATGCCTTCGACGAGAAGATCCGGCCGCATGGCACGCAGTTGCGCGATACGGCGCAAGGATCCTGTACCGACCCGGGCTCCCGCGGGCAGCTCCGCCAGCTTGCGGCCGATCAATACATCACGGGCGTCCTGGCGCTCCGGGGTCGAAGTAATTTCGAGTCCCTGCGGGAGCTGCGTGGGCATATCCTTTAAACTGTGTACCGCCAGGTCGATACGGCCATCAAGCAGCGCCTCTTCGATTTCCTTGGTGAAGATACCCTTGCTCCCGACTTCCTTCATCGGCACGTGCGTGATCATATCGCCCGTGGTCTTGATAATTTCGATGCGGCACTCTTCCCCGAGCGCCTCAAGCGCCGCTTTCACATGATTGGCCTGCCATAAAGCCAGCTTCGATCCGCGCGAGCCAATCACCAGCACGTCTTGCTCTCTCTTTGCATGCGTCCTATTCACCTAGCCGGAATATTCTTCTAATCGCGTCGAGCACCGGAACACCACCGGGACTGCCGGCGTTTTTTCGCAGTTCGGAGATCGGCCCGTGAGCGATCTTGTTGATAATTCCACGTGTCAATGCTTCCAATGCCTCTTCCTGTTGCGGCGTCAACGGGCCAAGCCGGCCTCGCATCCGCTCCACCTCTCCGGCGCGCACACTTTCGAGCTGGGATTGCAGGCTGACAATCATCGGGACCACTTCCCGGCTGCGCATCCACGCCTCCATGCGGTCCACTTCTTCCATCACGATCTTATCGGCCTCCGCCGCCTCATTCAGGCGTCCGCGGAGGTTCACGTCAACCACCTTCTGCAGGTCGTCGATATCGTAAAGAAAAACATTGTCCAGATCATTAACTGCCGGATCGATATTGCGCGGGACCGCGATATCAATCAAGAACATCGGACGGTTCTTACGGGCATCGATGATCCGGCGTACCTGCTCCTTCGTAAGTACGTATTCCGGGGCGCCGCTGGAAGTGATGACAATATCAACTTCGGGTAGCGTCGCGTAGAGACTCTCGAATTCGACAATCTTGCCGCGCACCAGTTGGGCGACCTGTTCGGCGCGCGACCTGGTTCGATTGGCAACCAGAATCTGAGTCACGCCGGAACGATGGAGGTGGCGGGCCGCGAGCTCTGACATCTTGCCGGCGCCGATGAGCATCACTTTCTTATGGTTCAGCGATCCGAAGATCTCGCGTGCCAGCTCGACGGCGGCGTAGCTTACCGAGACCGCGCTGACGCCGATCTCGGTTTCGGTGCGCACGCGTTTGGCAACACTGAAGGCGCGTGTGAGCACTGTTTCCAGAAAGCCGTTGATGGCTCCCTGCGACTTCGCCATTGAATAGGCCGATTTGAGCTGACCGAGAATCTGCGGCTCGCCAATCACCATGGAGTCAAGGCTGGAAGCTACTCGGAACAGATGGCGGATGGCCTCGCGGCCGCCGAAGCTATAAACATAAGGCTGAATCCATGACCGGTCTGAGATTCGCTGCGAAGAGGTGAGAAACTCCTCCACGCAGTCTTGCGGATCGACGTCCTCATCGGTGGTAACGGCAAACTCCACACGGTTGCAGGTGGAGAGAATCATCCCCTCCATCAAGCCGGGGCGCTTCCGTAATTCGGCAAGGGCGAAGGGCAGGTCCCCTTCCTTGAAAGCAAGTCGTTCCCGTACGGCCACAGGGGCTGTCCGGTGATTGACTCCTGTGATCCAGAGCTTCATTGAATCAACAGGGACCGAAGTCCCACGTGTGCGGCCCAGGTTGCCGCCGAACACAAGAGGACCGAGATGGCCATGACCGCTGCCTTGCGGCCGCGCCAGCCCGCGCTGACCCGCAGAAAAACCATGACGAGGCAAAATGCCCAAGTGACGAAGGAGAGGCCGATCTTGGGATCCGCAATCCATCTGGTACCCGATTCGACGAAGGCCCATATGCAGCCAGCAATGACTCCCAGCGTGAGCAGCGCGAACCCGAAGCCCATCGACTGCGAAATGATATCGTCCAGCGTGCCGAGCGGCGGCAGACGATCAAAGAACGCACCCGGGCGTTTGCTCTTCAATTGTTTCTCCTGGAGCAGATAGAACAGGGACGCCACGGCAGTTAGTACTAGTGCTGCGTAACCCAGCAGCACTAGCAGCACATGGACGATCAGCCAGGCATCGCGCGCGGTCTTGGTGCTCCAGGACCCCACAGGAAACTCCAGCGAGCCGATCAACGTCATAAGGAATATCAGGGGGAAAAGAAAGACGCTTAAGCCTTGAAAGTGGTAGCGCCAGTACACGAAGAGAAACAGTACGGCGAGCACAAATCCACATACCGCTATTGATTCGTAGAAGTTATTGACGGGGAATTGTCCCATGATCCAGGCCGTCTCGACCAGAGAGACGCCGTGCAGGATGACGGCGACGCAGAACGTTGCGAGCACTGCCGGATACATACAGGAATGGCGGCGCAGGACGGTCTGAATGGTCTGCAAGAGTCCGACCGCGTACAAAGCGGCCGCCGCACGCAACCAGAAAACGCTCAACTCGTGCATGAACTTACAGTATAGCGAGTTGTAACGTTCGAACCCCCTGTGGTTTGTCCGTTAGGATCGAAGTCATGACAAACAATTCTGCAAACACTTTTTTACTCAAAGGGAAGATCGCGGTAGTAACTGGCGGTACGAAGGGAATCGGGAAGGCCATTGCCGGGGCGATCGTGTCGGCGGGCGGCTCGGTGGCAATCTGTGCGCGTTCGCAAACAGAGATCACCGCAACTGTTTCAGCCTTGGACCCGCGAAGTAGGGGTATTGCTCGCGGCAAAGTTGTCGATCTGAGAGATAGTGATGCGGTTTCCGAGTTTTTTCAATTCGTAGATAGCGAGTTCGGTGGAATCGACATCCTGGTAAATAATGCGGGCATTGGTATCTTTCGGAGCGTGCGAGACTTCACAGTTGCCGATTGGAATACTACTTTGGAGACCAATTTGAACGCGGTGTTTTATTGTTGCCACGAGGCGCTGCCTAGAATGATCCAGCGTGGTGGTGGTTCGATCATCAACATCAGCAGTCTTGCGGGAAGGAATCCGTTCGCGGGAGGCGCGGCTTACAACGCTTCCAAATTTGCCCTGAACGGGTTCAGTGAAGCACTCATGCTGGATCATCGCAAGGACAACATTCGCGTCACCTATGTGATGCCCGGCAGTGTAGATACCGGCTTCGGATCTAACACGGAACCTGCCTCTTGGAAGATAGCTCCGGAGGATGTAGCGCAAGTAGTGATGGATGTACTGGCAATGCCTGAGAGGACGCTTATCAGCCGCGTCGAGATGAGACCATCCAGGCCAGCTAAATAGTTACACAAATTGGTGAAACGTAATCTCTGGTTGGAGTTGAGTAGATTGGCACGAAAGTTGCTCTGAATATCGATAGAAGCGCAAAGAAAGAGGCGCAGAAGGGAGAATACAATGGGCCGTTTAAATGTGACGTTGGATCCGAGTAAGACTGGCAGAGAAGCGGGAACGCTTGAGTCTAGCTTACGAAAGCTGATTGTCGGTCAAGATGAGGCGATCCAACAGATCGTTAACATCTACCAGATGAATCTTACTGGCATGAGTGCTCCCGGAAGGCCCATAGGAAACTTTCTGTTCCTGGGTCCTACCGGCTCCGGAAAGACACGGATCGTGGAGGCGACCGCCGAAGCACTGGTCAAAAATCCTCGCGCGGTGATCAAGATCGATTGCGCTGAGTTCCAACACAGCCATGAGATCGCGAAGTTGATTGGATCGCCTCCGGGTTATCTTGGCCATCGCGAGACGCACCCGCTGTTGAGCCAGGAAGTGATCAACCAGCATCACACCGAAACGATGAAGATCAGCTTTGTTCTCTTCGACGAAATCGAAAAGGCAAGCGATGCCTTGTGGAACCTGCTGCTGGGAATTCTGGATAAGGGAACGTTAACTTTGGGCGACAACCGCAAGGTTGATTTCTCCCGGGCCCTTATCTTCATGACCAGCAATCTGGGTGCGGCGGAGATGAGCGCTTTGGTTTCTCCGAAACTCGGGTTCCGCGGATCTTTGCCCCAAGAAGCCGGCGTCGTGGGCGAACAGGATGAGAAGCTCAACGCCAAAGTTGCCAAGAGCGGTGTCGAGGCGGCAAGGCGTAAATTCACGCCGGAATTTATGAATCGCCTGGACAAGGTTGTAGTATTCAAACCTCTGGGCGATGCCGAGTTGAAACGCATTCTCGACATCGAGCTCAATATGGTGCAACAGAGAATATTCAACTCTTCTCCCGATCGAGCCTTTATCTTCCATGCTTCCGAGAGCGCCAAGCAATGCCTGCTGCGGGAAGGTACGGACGTAAAATACGGCGCGCGGCACCTCAAGCGCGCGATCGAGCGCCTGCTGGTGCAACCGATGTCGAACCTGATCGCAACCGAACAGGTGAAAGCGGGAGACTGGCTTAAGATTGACGCCAGCACCGAGCCGGGACATCTCGTGTTTCTGAAGGAAGCGGAGGGTCTGCCGATTCGGACGATGGCCGAACTGGTGGATAACTCGATCACGCTTCCGGTACAGACGATGGTAAACGGCGCCCCGTTCGAGGCGCAGCGTACGCAGAGCGCCAAGACTTCCCGGCGCGGCTAGAACTCAAACAAAAACCGCCAGGCCTGTTACCGCAGGTCCTGGCGGTTTTCTTTTATGAGTCGCTTCCGCTGGTTAGGAGGCGCACTCACCGCGCCCTAACTGCAATGAGTAATTCTCTTCGTCGCCCCAATCCTTATACATTTCAGGGAATAGATCCACAGGCTTGGCCAAGTCTGAAACCATCGCACGGAAGTGTTCTATCTTGGTCCTCAGGACGTAGGAGCGGAAGGATTCATTCGCTCCCCGCGATTCAAGGTAGTGGTCGATCACGCGCCGGATGGCGACGGGCGCAAGCCGTGCAGGAATACTGCTGACTGCTAACCCGAACCGGATGACTCCCGTTTCATCGTACCCGCCACCCAACATCATCTGATAGTACGGAAGTTCCCGCCCTTCGATCTTTCTAGCGTTGCCGTAGAAGCCGAAGTCCGAGATCCAGTGCTGGCCGCAGGAATTGGGGCAGCCGCTGATTTTGATGGATAGATCGCGCACAACCTTTTGTTTGTAGCTGCGAACCGCATCACTCAACGCAGCGCCGAGGGTCATGGATTTCGTCAGACCGAGATTGCAGGTCCAGGCTCCCGGACACGTCGTAATGTCATCAATCTCGCCTGCGCCAGAGCCAGCCAAGTCGAGATTACGCAGCGCCGTGTAAACTCTTCGCAGATTGGCGACCGGGATGAAGCCCAGGACCACGTTCTGAGCAATGGTGAAACGCAGCTTGCCGTCTCCGGCATCCACTGAAATTCTCGCCAGCCCGCGCATTTGATTACCGGTCAAATTGCCCTGGTTGCACTTCACGGTAACCATGGCATAGCCCGCTTGCCGCTGGTCCGCGACATTGGTTTCGAGCCAACTGTCAAAATCGGAGTCCGGATCCGGATTGGCTTCCAATACGGGAAGAAGCGCGCCGCTTCCCACCGGCTGCGGGTTGGATTCGAAGCCGCCAAAACCTTCGGGAACGCTTTCCGGCGTGGGGATTCCGCCGTTGGTCAGGATGTCCTGGTATTCTTCGTCGACGGCTGCTTTCAACCATTCGAGGCCGCGTTCGCGCAGGACGAACTTGAGCCGCGCCTTGTTCTTGTTCTTGCGGTTTCCGTACTTGTTGAAAATTCGCAGCACGGCTTCCGCGCGGTTAACCAACCGCTCTTCCGGCACAAACTCGTCCAGTACCGCCGCTTCATTCGGAAGTGGTCCTAATCCACCACCAACCACCAACCGGAAGCCACGCTTTTGGACTCCGTCTTCTTCCCGGATGACCGCCCGGGCGCCGATATCGTGGATTGCGCCCAGCATGCAGTCCTTCTCGCAACCACAAAGGGCGAACTTAAACTTGCGCGGCATGCTATCGGTGAGTTCCTTGTGGAGGAAGGCGTAAGCAAGACGCTGCGCGTACGGATTGATGTTGAAAATCTCGTTATGACTGAGCCCGGCGGTGGGGCATGCGGTGACATTGCGGACGGTGTTATAGCACGCCTCGCGGGTGGTCAGCCGGACGTCCGCTAACAAATGCAGAAGCGCAGGAACATTCGCCAGCGGAATGAAGTGATACTGAATATTCTGGCGCGTGGTGAGGTGGCCCCGGCCGCCTCCAAATTCGTCGGCGACGCGCGCCATTTGCTCCATCTGGCGGGCCGTTAAGATACCGCCTGGAACCTTGGTGCGGATCATATGGACGCCAACCTGACGCTGCGTGTAAACACCTCTGCGCAAACGAAATGCGCGGAATTCGTCCACCGTCAGTTTACCTGAAGTATGCGCCTCGGCCTGCTCGCGGAAAAGCTCAATATCGGCGCGAACCGTAGCGTCATATTCCTCGGCAGTTTCTTGGCGAGGTAGGGTGGCTGTGTCGATCATACTGGTACTCCTCTATCTCTATAGAGATTAACATATTCGTTAAGGCGTCTACCCGATTGTAGACTCGTGCCCGTTCCTTCACAGTCAATTTATGCGTAGCAAGATCGCTTGGGTGGTGGTGCTCGGTGTGTCTGTCCTGGTTCCCACGGCAGGGTGGACTCAGGCAAAACCTTTCCAGAATTATAAGACGCAAGAAGACTATTGCGTCCACAATCCGCAAGCACCAACTTGTATCAAGAGGAGGCCGTTCAGCCCGGAGGTTTTGAAGCCCGCCTACAAGCCGCTGACGCGGGGTTCCGCAGCTGCGCCGAGG
The DNA here is from genome assembly GCA_040002435.1 of Bryobacteraceae bacterium. GTDB lineage: Bacteria > Acidobacteriota > Terriglobia > Bryobacterales > Bryobacteraceae > JANXXV01. The sequence continues at coordinate 28,404 of JBDUEM010000034.1, read as the reverse complement.
GCCGTAGTGGTTTCTCCCGCACCGGCGATGATCGTCCTCGGTGAACCGGATTGGCGGTTTGCACATCCCCGGGCTGACCTGCTCGGAAGTATCAATGTAACGGGGTTGATTAGATCCCCACTGGTGCGAATGCTACTCACCGAACTGTCAAGCAGCGGAGGCCTTACTGCCGCCGATGTAGGCAGTGCTTTGAGCCGGGCCAGCGAGATTGAGAAATTTTCCATCTCGGTCCGCGCGAAGGACATTCTGGTACTGATGACGGGAACGCTGGACAGCCTGGAGAGCCTTGCGAAGCCGGGCGGCAACATGAGCTTTCACCGGGTATCGGCCGATTCCATATTGGTTGGCACGGAGCCCTCCCTTTCTGAGGCGATGCGCAGGCTTGCCTCGCCCGCGACGCCCCCTCTCGGGCTGGCGGTAAGGGCAAAGGAACTAACGCGAAGGAACGATTTCTGGTTGACGGGATCGCCCGCGTTTCTGGCGGCGTTCGGCAACAAGACAAGCGGGGCGACTATTCGGGACTTCACTTTTTCGTTGCTTCTGCGCGATCCATTGCGATTGGACATGGTACTGAACACTCTCACTGCGGCAGATGCTCAACGGATGTTCACCCTCTATCAGCAGAACACACGCGGGAAAGCTGGACCAGGCCAACAATCGGCAACCGTGGAGGGGGCCGCGATACACCTCGTCTACACGCTGCAGGAGACAGAGGCACGCGCGGGCCTGCGGGAATTCCTGTCAAGCGCCGGGGGGAAACAAATCGGGGCGCTGCTTGCCGCCGGAAAGCAGGGCGGGAGGGAGTCCGCTCCGGCCAGCGCGGAGTCCACGGGCAAGGTTGTCATTCATGGGTTGGAAGGCGGGCCGAGAGAGATTCCACTGAAGAATCCGTAGAGGCTTTACCGCGGGGACAGGTGAAACTTCACCGTCATCAGCTCCTTTGTTCCGATGGCGCCAAGGGCGGCCGTAGGCGGCTTCAGACCAAAATCCTTCATGTTGACTACGGCGGTTCCATCGAAGGCATCGCCGGCCCGGGTGACCGATACGGTTACGTTTTGTATGACACCGCGGATCGAGAGGGAACCCGAGACTTCAAAGGCTCCGGGAGCCTTGAGCGCCACATGCTTGGAGACGAAGCTGATGGTGGGGTATTTGTCGGCGGCCAGCATGTCATCGAGCGCCGTGCGCACAATCTTCACCTTGTCTTTGTCGCTGACCCAGGTGTCGAGGCACACGAGGCTTTTCGATTCGATCTCAAAATGGACCTTCGATAACTCCGGCTTCTGTTCGTTGTAATCGAGACTTCCGCGATACTTTCCGAATTGGAAAAGGTGAGTCTTGCCGCGCAGGAGGCCGGTCTTCTCTACTTCCAACGTGAAACGGTTCGCTGGCGAGGGCAGCAAGTCGCGGCTATCGGACTGATACGCGGACATGGAAATGACTGCAAAGAGCGGGAATGCGAGTCGCATAATAGTTAAAATGCCGGAACCGGGAATCTCATTCCCGATGTTAGGATAGAAACTCCCTTTGCGTCTCGGCCTGCACACGTCTATTTCCGGCTCGCTCGATAAGGCGGCGCTGCGCGCACAGGAATTGGGCGCCAACACCTTTCAGATCTTTTCGGCCAGCCCCAGAATGTGGCGAGCCCTGGCTCCCGATCCGGCCGATATCCGGCTGATGCAGCAGACACGCGACCGGTTCGATCTTCGTCCCCTGGTGATTCACGATAGCTACCTTATCAATCTTGCCTCGATCGATCCAGTGGTGCGGGCACGCTCCATCGCTGCGTTTCATGGAGAACTGCAAAGGGGAATCGCAATCAATGCGGACTACCTGGTGATGCACCCCGGCAACTACAAAGGCCAGACCATCGCGGAAGGGATGGCGGCCATTGTGCTCGGACTGGAGGCCGCGGCATCCGGACTGTCGAGCGGCACACTGCAAATCCTGCTGGAAAACACGGCCGGGGCGGGAGCATCCATCGGCAGCCGGTTCGAAGAACTGGCGGCGATTCGGGAAGAAGCGCAGGCGCGGCTGAACATGGGGGTCGGCTACTGTGTGGACACGGCGCACTGCCTGGAAAGCGGCCTCTACGACGTTAGCAGCGCGGCGGGATTTAAGACCACGGTGCAGGCGATGGAGAGCGTGCTGGGAATGGACTACGTGAAGGTGATCCATGCCAACGATTCCAAGACGCCATTTGGATCGCATCTTGACCGCCATCAGCATATAGGACAAGGCTATATTGGAAAAGAAGGGTTTCGCCGCATTCTGACCCACCCGAAGCTGCGCGAAAAGGCGTTCATCCTGGAGACGCCTGTCGACGACGATGGCGACGAGCGCAGCAACCTGGACACGCTAAAAAAACTATGCCGGAAAAGCAGTACAACCACAACGAAATCGAAATGAAGTGGCATCAGAGGTGGGAGAACCAGCCTCTGTACAAGCCCGAGCCGGGAACAGCGAAGCCGAAGTATTACGTGTTGGAGATGCTTCCCTATCCCAGCGGAACTTTGCATGTCGGGCATTTGCGCAACTACGCGATCGGCGATGCGCTGGCCCGATACAAATGGATGCGGGGTTATAACGTGCTTCATCCCATGGGTTGGGATGCGTTTGGTCTTCCGGCTGAGAATGCCGCGATCAAGAACAACCGCCATCCGCGCGAGTGGACGCTGGAGAACATCGCGGCCATGAAGCGGCAGCACAACCGCATGGGATTCAGCTACGACTGGGATCTGGAAGTCTCCACCTGCGAACCGGAGTATTACCGCTGGAACCAGTGGTTCTTTCTGAAGATGCTGGAACGCGGCATCGCCTACCGCAAGAAGGCGCTGGTGAACTGGTGCCCGGAATGCGCTACGGTGCTGGCGAACGAGCAGGTGGTGGACGGGTGCTGCTGGCGGCATGAATCGACGCCGGTGATTCAACGTGAGCTGGAGCAATGGTTCTTCCGCATCACGCAGTATGCCGAGGAATTGCTGGCCGACATCAAGAAGCTGGAGGGCGGCTGGCCGGACCGAGTCCTGGCCATGCAGCGTAACTGGATCGGCCGCAGTGAAGGCACGGAGGTTGATTTCACGCTGGAAGGAACGGACACCAGGATCCGCGTGTTCACGACGCGGGTGGATACCATCTACGGCGCTACCGCTGTGATTGTTGCGCCGGGCCATCCGCTGGTGAAGGGATTGGTGGACGAAGCGGGCCAGAAGCAAGTGAAAGAGATGCTGGATGCACAAGCCCGGAAGGATCCAGGCGATGTGCTGAAAGAAGGCTTCTTCACCGGTCACTATGCCGTGAATCCATATAGCGGCGGGAGGGTGCCGGTGTGGATCGGCAACTTTGTGCTGATGGGATACGGGACCGGCGCGATTATGGCTGTGCCCGCGCACGACGAACGGGATTTTGAGTTTTGCACGCAGTACGGGATTCCTGTGGTGCCGGTGGTTCGGCCGGTGGAGGGAGTGCTCGGGGATGGCTCGGAAGCGTTCGGCGACGACGGGATTCTGGAGAATTCGGGCTCTTTTTCCGGCTTGACCAGTGAGGAAGCGCGTGCACAGATGAACGAGCACGCCAAGGCGTACGGATTTGGTGAGAAGGCGATCACCTTCCGCATTAAGGATTGGGGCGTATCGCGGCAGCGGTATTGGGGCACTCCGATTCCGGTTATCCACTGCCCGAACGATGGAGTGGTGCCGGTCCCGGAAGATCAGTTGCCGGTCAGGCTGCCGTTGAATGTCAGCATTACGGGAACGGGTCAATCGCCGCTCGAAAACGTGCCGGAATTTTTGAATGTGAAGTGCCCGGTTTGCGGCGGCGATGCCCGGCGGGAAACGGACACCATGGACACGTTCGTCGATTCGTCGTGGTACTTCTACCGCTACTGCGATGCCCAGAATTCTTCCGCTCCGTTCGATCCGGCGAAGATCGCTTACTGGTTCCCGATTGACCAATACATCGGCGGCGTGGAACACGCGATTCTGCACCTGATCTATTCGCGCTTCTGGACGAAGATGATGCGCGACATCGGGGTTGTGCATAACGATGAGCCCGTGAAGCGGCTGTTCACGCAAGGGATGGTGATCAAAGACGGCGCGAAGATGTCGAAGAGCAAGGGCAACGTGATCAGCGCCGACGACGTGATTGACAAGTTTGGCGCTGATACCGGACGCCTGTTCGAGTTGTTTGCCGCGCCTCCCGAGCGCGATCTGGATTGGACCGACGCGGGCGCCGAGGGCAGCTACCGCTTCATTGGCCGCGTCTACCGCTTTGTGACACGCAACGTGCACCGCGCCGATCGAACGTCTGAAATTCACCGCAGTGACGCCGATAAACGGGTTCTCCGAAAGCTGCATCAGACGCTGAAGAAGGTGACGGAAGACTTTGAGACACGCTGGCACTTCAACACTTCCATCGCCAGCGTGATGGAACTGGTGAACGAACTCTACGCTTCTGAAAGTGAGCTGACGCCACCCGTGATTGCCGAGGTACTGGAGAAGCTGACTCTTTTGCTGGGACCCTTTGCACCTTACGTGGCGGAAGAAATGTGGGAGGAGATGGGGCGCACGGGGCCGGTGTTCAAGCAGAATTGGCCGGAATTCGATGAAGAACTGGCACGCGAAGAAGGGGCGGAAGTGGTGCTACAGGTGAATGGTAAAGTGCGCAGCAAAGTGACGGTGGCGTTCGGCACACCCAAAGAAGAGTTGGAAAAGGCGGCTCTGAGTGATGATAAGATGCTCCCGTTCCTTGCCGGGAAGCAGGTTGTGAAGATTATTGTTGTACCGGACAGGCTTGTGAATGTAGTTGTGAAAGGATAAATCCATGGAAACCGATCGCCGAGATTTCTTCAAAGCTGCCGGCGCTGCCGCGCTGACGACTTCCCTCTTTACGGGGAATATCAGGGGCGCCAATGACAAGGTGAATGCCGCCTTCATCGGCATGGGGAAGATGGGCCGCTCCAATCTGAGCTTCGCGATGCGGCAGGAGAATGTACAGGTATCGGCGGTCTGCGACATCTTCCAACGGAATCTGGATATGGCCGTGAAGATGACCAAGGACACCGCCAAACCGGTCAAGGACTTCCGCGAGATACTGGCCGATAAATCCGTGGACGTGATTTGTATCGCGACGCCGGACCACTGGCATCCCTACATGACCGTGGAAGCTTGCAAGGCTGGGAAAGACGTTTACGTGGAGAAGCCGATCTGCGTGACCGTGGAAGAAGGCAAGAAGATGGTGGAGGCTGCCCGCAAGTACAAGCGCGTGGTGCAGGCGGGCACCATGCAGCGCTCCGGCGTGCACTTCCAGAAGGCCACTGAGATTGTGAAGAGCGGCGAACTGGGCGACGTCACTTTCGTGCGCACATGGAACTACAGCAACTCTCCGGCCGAGGGTTTGGGAAATCCGCCCGATGGGGATCCACCACCGACCCTCGACTGGGATATGTGGCTGGGACCAGCACCGAAGCGCCCGTTCAACGCCAATCGATTTGGCGTAGATCCGGACGACAAATATTTCTCCAGCTTTCGTTGGTTCTGGGATTACGCCGGCGGCATGATGACGGACTGGGGTGTGCACTGGCTGGACATTGTGCAAATGGCATTCGATGAGAAGATGCCCTCAACGATCACCGCGCTGGGTGAGAAATTCCGTTTGAAAGACAATCGGGAAACGCCGGATACGCTGCAAGTGACCTACGAGTACCCTGGCTTTCTGGCTACCTACGAGAATCGCTATGGCAATGCGCAGTCGATGTTCGACAAGAGCGGCGGTATTCTTTTCTGCGGCGACAAGGCGACGTTGTACGTCGACCGGTCCGGCTACAAAGTGGTGTCGGAATCGAAGGGCGTGGAACCGGTCGAAGTGAAATCGTCGAACAATTCCAACATGGCGCACTGGGCGAACTTCCTGGAGTGCGTGAAGACGCGGGAGAAGCCCATCAGCGATATCGAAAAATGCCAGCGCTCCACCACCACGTGCCTCTTAGGCAACGTGGCGCTTCGCAGCAAGCTGCGGATCGATTTCGATCAGCAGAAGTGGACCACGAAGCAGGTGGAGGCGCGGAGGTTCCTGGCGCGAGAGGAACGGAAGCCCTGGAAACTGGTGGTCTAGCGGAGCTTACAGCAGCTCTTTCGCTTTGTTCAGGGCCGACTCGTAGTCCGGATGATCGGCCACTTCCTTGACGTACTCCGCGTGCTGGATTACGCCATCTTTGTCGACGACGAAGATGGCCCGGCTTTCGATGCGGAGTTCTTTGATGAGCGTGCCGTAATGACTGCCGAAGGATCCCGACTTATGGTCTGAAAGCATTTTCACGTTGTCCACGCCAAAGGCTCCGCACCAACGCTTCTGGGCAAATGGGAGGTCCATGCTGACGGAGTAAAACTCTATCCCCGGTAGCGCGGACGCCTCTTCGTTGAAACGCTTGGTCTGCGCGTCGCAGACAGGCGTATCGAGCGAGGGAATTACGCTGAAGACGCGAACCGCATTTCCGGTCTTCTCCAGGTTCATCGGTTGGAGACTGGAGTTGATCGCTTCAAAATCGGGCGCTTTGTCACCGACCTTCAATTCGGGACCAAGCAAGGTCATGGGAGTTCCCTGCAGAGTGGTGCCAGCTGTTCGTTCTTGGACTTCATCAACGTTCGTCATATTAGTGCTTCATTGTAGCAACTCGATCAGTTTCTCCACGCTTGTCGTGGGTAATTGGCAGGCGAAGTTTTCACAGACGTATGCGGTGGTCTTGCCATCGATGGCGATCATCTCGCGAACCTCCGGTGGCAATTCTCCGGCGCTGCTTCCTTTGCTCACGATTACAGTATGCTCCGGAAGAAAACGCTTGTGAATCTCCGCGAGGAATGGAGCCGGGTCACTGCCTGCGAGCACAATCTGCTTGGGCGGCGTGATGCTGTACTGCGCCGCGACCATCATCTGTGGAACCCCGGTGGGCGCTGTTTTCAGACGTGTGCCGAACGCGTTCAAGGTGCGCTCCGCCTCCTCCCGATAGCGATCCTTTCCAGTAAGGCGGGATAGTCGCAGCAGGTTCAAGACTGCGATCGAGTTACCGGACGGTTCCGCGCCATCGTAGTCTTCCTTCATTCGCATCACCAGGCTCGCGTCGCCCTCCGCGGTGCTAAAGAAGCCGCCATCGGCCGGATCACGAAACAGTTCCAGCATCTTGTCGGTCAGGCGGACGGCGAGATCAAAGTACCGCTTGTCAAAGCAGGCCTCGTATAAATCGAGCAGTGCCTGTGCAAAGAATGCGTAATCGTCGAGGAAACCCGGGATAGCGGATTCCCCTTCGCGAAAGCGCCGCAAGAGAATGTTCCCGTCATACAACGTGCTCAGAATAAAGTCCGCGGCTCCGCGGGCAGCTTTCAGGTACTGCTCATCGCTCAATGTTTGCGCGCCTTTTGCGAATGCGGAGATCATCAGGCCATTCCAGGACGTAAGGATCTTGTCGTCCAGGTGCGGCCGCACGCGGGTGTTGCGGCGGGCAATGAGCTTGGCGATTGCTTCGTCGTGATCTCCTTCGGCCGGCCGCGCCTGGAAAAGAATGTTCTTGCCTGGAAATTCCTGGTGTGGATCTTCGTGGACATTTCCGTTTTCCTCGACGCCATAGCGGCGGCAGAAACGTTCGGCCTCGGCAGGTCCCAGGACTTCCACGATTTCCGCCTTGGTCCACACATAGAACGCTCCTTCGCCTTTCTCGTGCGGGTGCGCCGGGTCGATGACGCTGTCGGCATCTTCGGCGGAATAGAAGCCGCCCTGAGGATGAGTCATGTCGCGTTGGACATAGCGAAAGATATCGCGAGCTACCTGCGCCAGCGCTTCGTCTCCCGAAACCTGAAAGCCTTCCAGGTAGGAGACCGCCAGCTGCCCCTGATCGTAGAGCATCTTTTCGAAGTGCGGAACGAACCAGTGCGCGTCGACCGAATAACGATGGAAGCCTCCGGCGAGTTGGTCGTTCATGCCGCCTTTGGCCATGGCGCGCAGCGTGAACAACACCATGTCCATCGCTTCTTCGTTCTTGGTGCGCTGGAAGTAGCGGAGGAGAAAGTTGAGTGTCACCGGGCGCGGAAATTTCGGCGCGCCGCCGAAGCCGCCGAGTTTCGAATCGAAGGAACGCCGGTATTGGAAATAACAGGAATCGAGAATGGCCTGGTCGAAAATAGTTTTCGATTCACTCGAGACGCGGGCATACTGCTTGAGCTGCTCCACCACGCCGATACTGGACTCCACAATACGCTCGCGGTCTTCATGCCATGATTTCGCGAGCTGCCCGAGAATTGATTTGAAGCCGGGCCGTCCGTAGCGGTTATCGGGCGGGAAATATGTGCCCCCGTAGAATGGCTTGAGGTCCGGCGTCAAAAAAACCGACATAGGCCATCCGCCACTGCCCGTGCTGGCCTGAACAAAGCTCATGTAGATGCGGTCTACGTCCGGGCGCTCTTCACGGTCCACCTTTACCGGAACGAAGTATTCATTCAATACCGCGGCCAGATCTTCTGATTCGAACGACTCTCGTTCCATCACGTGACACCAGTGGCATGTGGAATAACCGATGGAGAGGAAGATAGGCTTCTGCTCTGACCGTGCTTTCTCAAAAGCCTCCGGGCCCCAGGGATACCAGTTCACAGGGTTATGGGCATGCTGCTGCAGGTACGGGCTCTTCTCGTCGGTTAGTTTGTTAGTATGCACGGCAACTCCATCGTACAATTACACTGGAGTCGATGACCGATAAAGAGCGGTATCTCGACGAGCTCAAACACTTCCTTCGGATGCCAAGTATCAGCACGGATCCGGCCTATCAGCCCGATATCGCCTGCGCCGCGGTTTTCGTGCGTGACAAACTGAAGCGGGCAGGGCTGCGCAAAACGTGCCTCATTGAAGGCGAAGGCAATCCGCTGGTTTACGGCGAATGGCTGGGAGCGCCGGGCAAGCCAACTTTGCTGCTCTACGGCCATTATGATGTTCAGCCGCCCGATCCGCTGGACGAATGGACCTCGCCGCCATTTGAACCGACGATTCGCGGTCAGAATATTTACGCCCGCGGCGCGGCAGACGACAAAGGGTTGACGCTGATTCTCATGAATGGCGTTGAGAAAGTGTTACACCGGGATGGCCGGTTGCCGGTGAACGTGAAGTTTCTGATCGAAGGCGAGGAGGAGTCCGGCGGAAGGCATATTGAGAAGTATGTCGCCACGAAGCCGGAGCGAATTCGCGCGGATGCCGCCATCATCAGCGACACAGAAATGTTTGCTCCCGAACTGCCGACGATTTGCGTTGGGCTGCGAGGGATCGTCTATGGCGAATTACATGTGCAGGGCGCGGACCAGGATCTGCATTCCGGGGTCTATGGCGGCGCGGCGCCGAACCCGATTCAGGCGATTGCGGAGATTCTGTGTGCGCTGAAGGATCGGGACGGGCATATCCATATTCCCGGCTTCTATGACCGCGTCGAACCTCCGAGCGAAGATGAACGGCGCGCCTGGGCGAAGCTGCCGTTCGACGTGGAAGAGTATCGCGCAAAGGAAATGAAAGTGCCTGCGCTGACCGGCGAACCGGACGTATCCCTGTTTGAGCGGCTCTGGGCGCGGCCGACGCTGGAGGTACACGGGATCCGCGGCGGCTTTACGGCTGAGGGTGCAAAGACAGTGATTCCGGCGCGCGCCGTCGCGAAGATCAGCTTACGGCTGGTTGCCGATCAGCGGCCCGACGAAGTGGTTTCACAACTGGTAGCGGCGCTGCGGGATGTATGTCCCCGCGGGGTTTCGGCGGAATTTCGCGTGCTGCACTCCGCCGCGCCGTCGCTTGTTCCAACGGACAGCCGGTTCATCCGGGCGGCGGCGGCCGCGATGACGGAGGTATTCGGAAACGAGACGGTGTACACGCGATCGGGCGGTTCGATTCCCATTGTGGGTTTGTTTGACCGGCACCTGGGCATTCCCAGTGTGATGATGGGTTTCGGGCTTCCGGACGACAATCTTCATTCGCCCAACGAGAAGCTCTATCTGCCAAATTTCTACCGCGGGATTGATGCCGTGGCGCGCTATTTGGAACTGTTAGGGTGACACAGCGATAGAGTAGAAGTAGAGTTACGAGCGAAGGAGAACTATTATGGCAACCGCCACTGAAACTCTTCCATTTCAGGCAGAAACGAAAGAATTACTGCATTTGATGATCCATTCTCTTTACACGGATAAGGATATTTTCCTCCGGGAGTTGATCTCCAATGCCTCCGATGCGCTGGACCGGCTGCGGTTCGAATCGATCACCAATAACGAAATCCTGGAAGGCAACGACAAGTTCGAGATCCGGCTGGAAGCCGATCCGAAGGCGAAGACGCTGACCATCAGCGATTCGGGCATTGGAATGACGCGCGAGGAAGTAGTTTCAAATCTCGGCACCATCGCCCGTTCCGGCACCGGCGAGCTCCGGCGGCGGCTGGCCGAGAAGGGAGCGGCTGCTGATCTTCCCGAGTTGATCGGCCAGTTTGGTGTGGGATTCTATTCCGCGTTCATGGTGGCAGACAAGGTGACGGTCTTGACCCGCAAGGCCGGAGCAGCAGGCGCGATTGAATGGGAGTCGGACGGAACCGGTACGTATTCTATCCGCGAGGCGGAGAAAGCAGAGCGCGGCACGACCATCACGCTCCATATGAAGCCGGCCGACAAGGATAGCGGCATCGAAGATTACACCGATTCCTGGCGGATTTCTTCCATTGTGAAAAAGCATTCGGACTTTATTGCTTATCCGATTCTGCTGAAGAAGGAGCCGGACCCGAAAGAGACGCCCGAGGATGCGCCCGCGGCAGAAACGCCGCTGAATTCCATGAATCCCATCTGGAAGCGGTCTCCTGCCGATGTGAAGCCGGAACAGTACAACGAGTTCTACAAGCACATCTCGCATGACTGGACCGATCCGATGAAGACGATTCACTTCCGGGCGGAAGGAACTTTCGAGTACGAGGCACTGCTCTACATTCCATCCAGGGCCCCCTCCGATTTGTATTACGTTGGGGCGGAGGCCGGTCTGCGGCTGTTTGCCAAGCGGGTGATGATCATGGAGAAGTGCGAGGATCTGTTGCCGCACTATCTCCGCTTCATTCGCGGCGTGGTGGATGCGTCGGATCTGCCGCTGAATATTTCGCGGCAGCGGCTGCAGCAGGATATTCACATCCAGAGGGTGCGCAAACGGCTGACGACCAAAGTGCTGGAATCTTTCAAAGAGTTGTTTGAGAAAGAGCCGGATCAGTATCTGACGGTGTGGAATGAATTCGGCAGGGCGATCAAGGAGGGTGTCGGTTCCGACTTTGAGAACCAGAGTAAGCTGACGCCGCTGTTGCTGTATGCGTCCTCGCATGACGCCGAGAAGTTGACGTCGCTCAAGGACTACGTGGGCCGCATGAAGCCCGACCAGGAACAAATCTACTATCTGACGGGCGATTCGCGGAAGATGATTGAAAATTCTCCGCATTTGGAAGGTTTGAAGGCGAAAGACTACGAGGTTCTCTACATGGTGGACCCTGTGGATGAACTTCTTGTTCAGCACTTGCAGGAATTTGAGGGGAAGAAGCTGAAGTCGGTGGGCAAGGGGACGCTGGAGCTTGGCACCGCGGAGGAGAAGGCCGAGGCGGAGAAGGAATTGAAGAGCAAGGAGGATGAGTTTAAGCCTCTGATGGAATTCCTGCAGAAGGAGCTTGGCGAAAATGTCAAGCAGGTGAGGCTTTCTTCCAGGCTCACATCATCACCCGCCTGCCTTGTAGTGGAGGAATACGACTACAGCCCGATGCTGGAACGGGTGCTGCAGAAGAACAAGGGCGACTTTCCGAAACAGAAACGGGTGATGGAACTGAATCCGAAGCATCCGCTGATCCTGCGTCTGCAGCAGCGACAGGCGGCTGCCGCGGACGATCCGTTGCTCGCGAATGCGGCTGAGGTATTGCTGGGTTTGGCACTGCTGTCGGAAGGGTCGGAACTGCCGGATCCGCTGAAGTTTAATCGCGCGGCTACGGATGTTTTAGGGTTGGTTGTTTAGTGAGTTGACCGCGCGGGTTGTAAGTCGGTAGGCCGAGCCGGGGGGGCTCGGCGCGGACCCGGGGGTCCGCCGTCCCATCCTATCTAGCGTTGACTATGGCCTCTTCCTATCGAACTGAACACGACAGCATGGGCGAGATGAAGGTGCCGGCTGAGGCCCTTTATGGCGCGCAGACGCAGCGCGCCGTGGAGAATTTTCCTATCAGTTCGCAACGATTGCAGCGGCCGTTTATTCGTGCCCTGGGAATGATCAAGGCGGCGGCGGCGCAAGCTAATGAACAGCTCGGGTATGTTGACGTGGGCGTGACGCAACGAATTTACGATGCGGCGGAGCGAATCGCTGCCGGAGAATTTGACGCGCAGTTCGTCGTGGACGTTTATCAGACCGGCAGCGGCACCTCGACCAACATGAACGCCAACGAGGTGATCGCCCACCTTGCCAACGCTCATCCGAATGATGACGTAAACCACGGGCAATCGAGCAATGATGTGATTCCGTCCGCAATGCATATCGCGGCGGCCGCGGAGGTTCATCGCGACCTGCTGCCGGCGATGCGATCGCTGTACGATGCGCTGCAGGCGAAGTCGGCGGAGTTTTCGGATGTCATCAAGATAGGCCGTACCCACTTGCAGGACGCGGTGCCGATGCGCCTCGGCCAGGAATTCGGCGGCTATGCGGCGCAGGTTCAGGGTGCAATTGAGCGGACGGAAGCCGCGCTTCCCGGAATTTATCAGCTGCCCCTCGGTGGAACCGCGGTCGGCACGGGCCTCAATGCCCTGCCCGGCTTCACGGCGATGATGATCGAGCTGTTGCGCGCGAAAACCGGACTGCCGCTTGTCGAGGCGGCGAATCACTTTGAAGCGCAGGCGTCGAAAGATGCCGTCTGTTTTCTCAGCGGCGTGTTGAAAACCTACGCGGCAGGGTTGACCAAGATCGCGAACGACATTCGCTGGCTGGGTTCCGGGCCGCGATGCGGTCTCGGCGAATTGAAACTGCCCGCGGTACAGCCGGGGTCGAGCATCATGCCGGGCAAGGTGAACCCCGTGATCGCAGAGAGCGTGCTGATGGCCTGCGCGCAGGTGATCGGCTATGACGCCGCCATTACGTGGTCCGCGGCTGCCGGAAACTTCGAACTGAATGTGATGATGCCTTTGATCGCCTACGATCTGCTGGAATCCATTCATCTGCTGGCGGCTGTCTCCAGGAACTTCGCGGAGCGCTGTATTCGCGGCCTGGCCGCCGACGAAGTCCGCGCTACATCCTTCGTGGAACAATCGCTGGCGATGGCCACGTCGCTGGCGCCCGTGATTGGCTACGAGAAGGCGGCGGCGCTGGCCAAGGAAGCCTACGAGACGGGCCGTACCATTCGCGAGGTTGCCGCGGCGAAGAGTGGACTGAGTGCGCAGCAGCTTGCGGAATTGCTTGATCCAGCGACGCAAGCAGGAGATCGCTAGTCCATACTAAGAGGGAATGATTGTTGAAATTGACGGTGTAAAGCTCCATCTCGCGCATCCTGACGAATTGCCCATCCGGTGGGTGGGTCAGGAGGAAGTCATGCGCCAGTTATTGGCCGCGTGGCTGCTTGTCGATCCTCTGGATGTTCCCATGAACCCACGTTTGCTGGGCAAACCGGGTGTGGGCAAGACAACGATGGCCTATGCGGCCGGCAAGCGGATTGGCCACGAAGTATACATTCTGCAAGCCACGGTGGACACGCGGCCGGAAGATCTTCTGGTCACTCCGGTGTTGGAAGGTGAGGGGCAGTTGCGGTACGTGGCTTCGCCGCTGGTGACGGCAATGATCCGTGGCGGCGTGGCGATTCTGGACGAAGGAAACCGCATGAGCGAGAAGAGTTGGGCGAGTCTTGCTCCGCTGCTGGATACGCGGCGGTACGTGGAGTCGATCGTAGCGGGCATTAAGATCCAGGCGCATCCTGAGTTTCGTCTTGTGGCAACCATGAACGATGATGCTTCTACATTCGATTTGCCGGAATACATTCATTCGCGTCTGCAGCCGCAGATCATGATTGATTTTCCGGAACGGGAAGAAGAGTATCTGATACTGAAGGCGAACCTGCCATTCGGCGATGAAGAAGTATTGCAATACGTCACCGACTTTCTGCAGCAGGCCCATTCCGCGGACGAGCGTTATACAGTGCGCGACGGCATCAACGTGGCGAGATTCACAATGAAACTGCAAGCCGGCGGGAATGCCGGACAGAAGGAATCCTTACAAATCGCCATACAACAAACCCTTGGCGACGAGGCCGCACGGTATGCCCGGCGCGTTTGACCCGGCAAGCCTGACGCGCGGCGCTTTCCGTTATTTTCCCGTCTTGCCGGGCCGCATGGAGTTCGCCGTGGCCTTGCGCCGCGCGTTATTAGAGGCCCGGCCGCAGGTGGTTGCGGTGGAACTGCCCGCGTCGCTGGAAGAAGCTTATCTTCGCGCTGTAGCCCGGCTTCCGCAGTTCACGGTGATCCTGTACGCGGACCACGTCGAAGCGGATGACGAGGATGAGGCCGTCTACATTCCAGTGGAGCCTTGCGATCCGTTTGTGGAAGCGCTGCGCACGGCGACTGAGATCGGCGCCGAAGTGATCTTCATCGAACCGGACCTTGGGGCGAAGCCGCATCTGCAGGACAGCGCTCCCGACCCGTACTCGATTCACTTCATCGGTTACGAGAAGTATGTGGAAATCTACCGGCTGAACCCTCCAGCCGCACAGAGTCCGGACGAGATTGAATACGCCGCAGGCATGGCGTGGAAACTGCAGGGAGCCGATCCTTCGGTGAATACCTTCGTGGTCACATCGCTGAACCTTTTGGACCCGGTGATGGATGCCATGGAGATTCCGCAGGAGGAACCAGCGCGCCGGCAGAAGCGCTTCCAGGTGGAACTGGTGAACCCGCATCCCGATGGCCTGGCGGAGATCACGATCGAATATCCGTTTCTACAGAACCGCTACGAGCAATTTCGAGAAGGCCTGGTAAAGGCGGCACTCGTGGACCGGCCGCGCGTCCAGTACGATGTCCTGCGCGCCGCCGAGAAGAGCTACGAACAGAACACCGGGGATAAATTAGCGCACTGGCACCGGCAGTTGATGGCCCGCTATACACGAAATTTGGCGCGGATCAACAACGACCTGGTGGCGAACCTGTTCGATCTTGCCGTGGCGGCACGATCCATTGTGGACGATAACTATGGCTGGGAGGTTTGGGAGGCAGCGAACCGGTATCCTGCGCAACAGACCGACAGTGATCTGGAGACCGTGCGCATTACAGGCGATGAGGTTTGGCTGCATTCCAAACGCTTACGCCTGCGGCGACGCCTGCCGCGCTTCAAGCAACGAGTCCGGCCTAGCGCGCTGAAGCGGCGGAAGAAGGAGAACTATCCAGGCGAATGGGCGGAGCAGCTCAACGGCAATTCGATCTGTTCTTATCCGCCGGAGGACATCGTCATCGAGAATTACGGCAAGTTCTTGAAGACGAAAGCGAAGAGTTTTATCTCAGAGGAACGGGAGCGGACGGAACCGTTTACCACCTCGCTGCTGGACGGGATCGATCTGCGCGAGACGGTCCGTAACTGGCACGAGAAGAAAATCTACGTGCGGCATCAGGAGAGATTGTCTGGCGAGGTTGGTTCGGTGATCGTGATCTTCGATGAAGACCGCGATGATAAGTATCAGTATCTGACCACGTGGCTTGGCGAGCATCAGAACGAATCGGACATGGCCTTCTATGCGACGTTCCCGTTCGATCAGTTAGTGGGGCCGGGCATCGGACGGGCCGAATACGGAGGCTTTCTGATGACGCTGCCGCCGCGGCGCATGTTTGATGTCTGGACGGATCCGGATTACGAGTTCGCCGAATCAAAGGCTGAACGGTTGTTGATGGCGGGGATCGATTACTCAGTGGAGAAACTGGTGGTCTACGTAGCGGCGAAACCGCCGCGCTCCGTTTTCCGATCGATAGCCGCGCGCATGGGACAGAAGATCCTCTACATACCGATCGGGCAGTTGTCTCCGACGAAGCTGAAGAAGCTGCGCGTCGTCCACGTCCTCGACGGGTATGACCGCAGGCCGGGAGCAAAAGAATTTATCTGGTGAGCCCGTGAATGATGTAAACTTCATGGACTACCATTGATATGAAAAATAATCGACTCCTCGCTGAGCTGATCGCGGAAGCATTCGGAACATTCGTTCTGGTTTTGATAGGGACCGGCGTTGTCGCCATGGTGGTCCTGTTTGGAAAGGGGGTACCCGGCGAAATCGTCAACGGCGGTTTCACCAACATCACCTTCGCCTGGGGACTTGGTGTGACGCTCGCCATTTATCTCACCGCGAAAATCAGCGGCGCCCATTTGAATCCGGCTGTCACCTTGACGCTGGCGGCATTCCGGGGATTCCCGTGGTCCAAAGTGATCCCTTACTCGGTGGCGCAAGTTATCGGAGGGTTCTGTGGCGCAGCCATCACGTTTCTGAATTACCGGCCGGCGTTCTTCCGGTTCGATCCGGATCTGAGTCACACTGCCGGCGTATTCTCGACGTTTCCGGCATTCCCTGACATCCCTATGGCCGGCTTCTTCGACCAGGTGGTGGGAACGGCGATCCTACTTCTGGTGATCTTTGCGATCAGCGATGAGCGCAATATGCCGCCAGGCGCGAATCTTGCTCCGGTGCTGGTTGGATTAACGGTGGTGGCAGTCGGCATGTCGTTCGGCGCCATGCACGGATACGCCATCAATCCGGCGCGCGATCTGGGCCCCCGGTTATTCACTGTTGTCGCCGGCTTTCGGAACAACGGACTGACCGACCATACGAATATCTTTCTGGTGCCGATTCTGGGTCCGCTGGTTGGCGGTCTGATTGGGGGCGCGGCGTATGACTTGTGCGTGCGCCGGTTCCTTCCACCGGCCGAGTAGCTTTAAGGTTTAGTGAAGCTGCCAGTTGTCTGTGAACAGCCCGGCTGCTACTACTTTGTTGTCGGCGCGGCGAATGATGGCGTAGTCGCCCAGGCGAGGATACAGCAGCGCGTTAGTTCCCTTGAAGTCATCTCCGTGGAAAGTGTACCCACTGTTTAGCACCACATACTTCTTGGGATTCAGGGGATTCGGATAAATCAGCGCCAGCGTGTGCTCACTCGCACTGTAGGTTTTGCCATCGAGGAGTATCTGGCCCTTCTTCCACTGAATCGGGAGTTTGTTGGCGATCTTGGCGATGAGCTTATTGTTGGTGGGATCACCAAATAGAATCAGATTATTCGCAGCGATATCCTGTTGAGTCACCTGGCTCGCTTCCTTCACACGCAGATCGGCCCGCATCCACTTTGCGTATTCGGTTGCGAACTGTTTCGTTGGATTGACGCAAAGGAAGGCGTCCATGAAGGCGTCGTCAATGGGGCCTTGTAGCGCGTGTTGTTTGCGGAGTCCCTTGGTCTTTCCGGCTACAATCCACTTGCCCGATCTCTTTTCAAAGCTCGTTGCCGAAGGCATCTGCTGACCATCGATCTCTGGAGTTGATGCCTTATCGATCGTCAAGCGGGCTACGTTGGTTGTCTTGATCTTGATGCCCTTCCCGGTTTTGGTGGCGTCGATCTCGGCTCGAGTGTAATGTTTTTCCAGTTCGTCAATTTTCAGCCAGTCACACTGGTCGTAGCGGGTCGTATACGTGACGAAGCGGATCTGATCGGGGTTAGGCCGTCCACGATCCAACATCACATCGATAAAGTGATCGGATTCCTGCTTACTGTCCGGATGGAACTTATGAGCCGTTTTCGGACCGACCAGGAAAATCACTTTCATGTCCGTTGGCTTGAGACCTTCCGTGACCAACTGCGTCTTGATGTTCTCGCTTGCCTGCAACTGCGGATCTATCTCGCCGCCGTAACCCACCATCGGGACATTGAAAGCGTTCAGTGCGTAGTCAACAGCGTCGTAGATGTGCATCGTGCTGAGCTGGTAGGCGGGAGCGTCACTGATCTTGGCGTATCGAACGGTCTCGGTAAAGCCGGCGCCGGCTTCCACCGCCGCCCAGCGATCCGGGTAATGTAGTCCGATGTGCCATGCTCCGGCGCCGCCCATGGAAAAGCCGCGGAGTACAATCTGCTTCGGATTGATGTTGTAGTTGGCGCGGACCGATTCGATAGCCTCAAACACATCGGTCTCACCGCCCCAGCGGTAAGCATTGTTGGTTCGGCCGAAGACTTCGAGCTGAATATAGTTGCCGGTGAAAGTTGCCTTCTTGGGCACGAGGAAGCTTGCCTCATTCATCGTGGACGCGCGACCGTGGAGCACTACATCCAGGCGAACAGGCTTTGCCGGATCATACGAATCCGGAATAGTTACCGTATACGGCTGGACGCTGCCATCGACGCGGGACCGGTAGCCCCGGCCCAGGCGTCCTTTCTCCTTGGTCCAGGGCTTCTCTCCCTTTTCAGCCATCTTGCTACGGAAGATGCCCTCATCCAGCACCTGCAGTGTGTAGGTATAGTAGGCGGGCGTGTAGAATTCTTCCGGGTGGCGGAGGATCCACTCACCAGCCTTTCGATAGACCTGGATATCAGGGTCGGTGCTTTTGATGGCGGCGATTCGAACTTCGATCTGTCCGCGCTGCTCCGGCGTGGGAACGAAAGTAGCGGGAGGCGGCGCGTACTGCGATTGCGATTGTGCCAGCAGCACGGCGGCGGTCAGGCTTGCGATGATCCATTTCATAATTATCTGGTCCGGAACCGGTCCTGGAGCTTGGACAACTGCTCTTCCAGGCTTGGCTTCTTGGGTGGATCCTTCTTGGGCTGCTGCGGCTTTTGAGGAGGTGGAGCAGTCCGAACTTCCAGTTGTTTGATGGACAGCGCGATACGCTTCACCTTGGGATCGGCCGACAGCACTTTCACTTTCACAATTTGCCCGGCTTTCACGGCTTCGCTTGGGTCTTTAATGTATTTGTTCGACAGCTCGCTGACGTGAACAAGTCCATCCTGGTGAACTCCGATATCCACGAAGGCTCCGAAGGCCGTCACGTTGGTGACTGTGCCCTCGAGAATCATCCCGGGCGTCAGATCCGCGATGGTCTTGACGTCTTCCCGGAGTTGGGCGACGGTGAACTTCTGGCGGGGATCGCGGCCAGGCTTGCGGAGTTCCTCGCGAATGTCGGTCAGGGTGTAGATTCCCACCTTCTCCGTCTGAAAACCTTCAAACTTCACGCGCTCGATCAAGTCCGGCTTGGCGATCAGTTCCGGAATGCTCAGGGACAACGACTGGGCAATCTTTTCCACCACGGGATATGACTCCGGATGCACCGCGGTCATGTCCAGAATATTTTCCCCATCGCGAATACGAAGAAAGCCCGCGGCCTGTTCGAACGTTTTCGGGCCGAAGCCCGCGATCGCAGTCAGTTGCACGCGGGAACGGAAACGGCCGTGTTCGTTGCGGTATTCAACGATCTTCTGCGCCGTGCGTTCGTTGATTCCAGCCACGTAGCGCAGTAGCGCGAACGACGCAGTGTTCAAGTCCACTCCCACGCGGTTGACGCAGGATTCCACGGTGCTTTCCAGGCCCTTCATCAGTTTCCGCTGGTCCACATCGTGCTGATACTGGCCTACGCCGATGGATTTGGGGTCAATCTTTACCAGTTCAGCCAGCGGGTCCTGCAGACGGCGGCCGATGGAGATCGCGCCGCGCACGGTGAGGTCCAGGTCTGGAAATTCCTGCCTGGCGATGTCGGAAGCGGAGTAAACGGAAGCCCCGGATTCATTGACGACGACACTGAATACACTAGTGAGTCCCGCCTGCCGGAGGAAGTCCTGTACGAACGCGGCCACCTCACGAGAGCCCGTGCCATTGCCGATGGAGATGGCCTGCACTTTGTACTTGGAGATGAGGCCGCTGAGAGTCTTCACCGAACCGATCAGGTCGTTCTTAGGCTCCAGCGGATAGATCACGGTGTGTTCGAGGAACTTGCCGGTGTCATCCACGACGGCGATCTTGCAACCGGTGCGAATGCCGGGATCGACCGCAAGAACGTTGAGCATCCCTGCCGGAGGCGCAAGCAGGAGGTTCTCTATGTTTTCGCGGAATACGCGGATGGCTTCCTCGTCAGACCTGTCTTTGAGTTCCAGCCGGACCTCGGTTTGGATGGATGGATTCAGCAGGCGTTCGTAACAATCTTCAATTGCCTGCTCCAGTTGTGGCACCCAGTCGCCGTATTCACGAATCACCTTGTTCTTGAGATACGTGACAGGGGTTGCGGAATCGAGCTCAATTTCGAAACTGAGAATTCCTTCCTTGGCGCCGCGGCGGACGGCCAGCATGCGGTGGGAAGGGATCTTCGCTGCGGGTTCGCTGAAGTGAAGGTACAGTTTATATTTGCCGTCAGGGTCGGAGGCGCCCTCGATGCCCTTGCTGATAACGAGGCCATTCTCCATCATCATCTGACGCAGCACCTTGCGGAATTCGGCGTTTTCGCTAATCCATTCGGCTATGATGTGGCGGGCGCCCGTGAGAGCCTCTTCCGCGTCCGGAACATCTTCCTTGACGAATGTCTGCGCGTATTCCGCCAGCGGCATCTCGGCGGGCTGCTGGTTCCAAAGGTACTGCGCCAGCGGTTCGAGTCCCTTCTCCCGTGCGATGGAAGCCTTGGTGCGGCGCTTCGGTTTGTAGGGGAGGTAGAGGTCTTCCAGCTCGTTCTTTTCCAAAACCGCCTCGATTTTGGCTTTGAGTTCCGGCGTCAGCTTGCCTTGTTCCTGGATGGTGTTGAGAATGGTTTCGCGGCGCTCCTCAAGCTCACGGAAGTAGGCGAGTTTCTCTTCGATATCACGGATCTGTACTTCGTCCAGGTTGCCTGTGGCTTCCTTTCGATAGCGTGCGATGAAGGGAACAGTGGAACCCTCGTCGAGGAGTTCGATGGTCGCGATGAGGCCTTTCAAGGGGACTGACAGTTGCTGCGCTATGTGCAGTAGAAGGGCGGTGGTTAGTTTCTTAAGATCCATAGGGAATGAACCTTCCTATGATACTTGGTGGCTTGAGAAGTGACTATCCAAAAGCTGGTTTATCTGCCTGGACAGCTGAATGGTGACGCCGTGTGAAGCATCAGGAAACTCTACGAAGCGCGATCCGGGAATTCCGTCCGCAAGCGCGCGGCCCCGGTCAGGAGGGGCGATGTGATCGTGTTTGGCACTGACTACGAGAGTTGGTATCCCCGAGAGCTCGCGCAAACGATTCGTGGCGTCGTAGGCCCGGAGCGCGGAAAGTTGCTTCATTACAACCGGCGGCTGATCGGCAAGATCGTGACCGAAGGAAGCCTCCAGTTCGGCGGCCAGCGCGTCACGATCGGCCGTGGCCAGCACTTCGGGCGGCATCACGATCTGGAGGAATGCCATGCGCCGCGCCCGGCGAGGGCCTATGCGGGTGCGCAGGCCAACTGCGAGCATCCATGGCGAGAGGCTGGTCGCGTCGGCTCCCCGGGCCACGGTACATAGAAGAGAGAGGCTTCGGACGCGGCTGCGCGCTGTGAGGCCCAGGTGTTGCGCCACCAACCCGCCGAGGGAGTGACCGGCGATGTGCGCGGATTGCCAGCCGAGGCTGTCCATCAATGCGAGCGTGTCTTCTGCCATTTGTTCCACAGTGATTGGCGCACCCATTGGCTGGCTCCGGCCCATACCGCGGTTATCGAACGACAGGCACGTATACTTCGCCGCCAGTTCATCCACTTGGGGCTTCCAGCCGTCGCCGTGGAGCCCAACGCCCTGTATGAAGACGACGGGCGCTCCTTTTCCGCTTGTCTTGTAAGCGAGTGGACAGCCTTTGTGCAGAAGTGACTTCATCCTCCTTCTGATTATGCTGCCTCTCATCGGCCAAGAGCTTTTGTAAAGCGCGAGGGTGCAGCGCATGCCGAGCACAGGCAGGAAATTGGCGAGAGCCCGGCTTTGCTTCGCGGCGGCGCGACTAAGCAACGTCACGCTGGCCGACGCCAGTGGTAAGCCCCGCACCAGAAAGAATTCCTGTCAATACGAATGTTCGATAATGAGAGACATGTCGCGCCGAAGGTTGTTTGCGGATGAGCCGGTGAACCTGCTGCAGATTCCTTCGTTCCGTGCCGAACACTTTCCTTACTCTGGCCCTTACCCCTGGCTGGACCGGCCCGACGCATTGGAGCGGATTGACGCTAAATTGCTGGCTGGAGAAATCAGTGGAGAGGAGGCGGAGCAGTGCAGGAATTGGGCGGCGAACGGCTACATCATTCTCAAGAACCTGATGGACGACCGGACGTTGGACGATGTCTGGGGCGCCTACGAACAGGCGATTGCGTCGGGCAAGATCAAGCTGGAGAGTGAACCGGCGAGCGCCGACGATCCCTATCCTGGACGGTTTCTAAATCCCCACAAGAAAGCTGGTTCATTTTGCAGAGTGCTAAAACACCCGGATCTGTTCCGATGGATCAGACTGTTGATGGAGCGCGAACCGAAGCCGTTGCAGACGATCGCTTCGCACAAGGGTTCGCAGCAGGGCGCGCACTCTGACTCGATTCATATGACTACTTATCCGCTTGGGTATTTGACTGCGGCATGGATTGCGTTCGAGGATATCGATCCCGATAGCGGGCCGCTGGTTTACTACCCCGGCAGTCACCGGCTGCCTTATGTGTTCAGTAAGGACGTTGCGATCAGCGAGGCCGACTTCAAGAAGAACGGATACACGGAATACGCCGAGAAGTATGAGCCCTATATCCGCCGTTCCATTGAAGAGCAGCAGATTGAACCGCACCATTTCCACGCGAAGAAGGGCGATGTTCTGATCTGGCACGCGAACCTGATCCACGGCGGATCGCAGCGGCGGAACATGCAGCTGTCACGCAAGGCGGTGGTTTGCCACTATTTCGTGAAGGGCTCGTTCGCCTATCACGACCTCGCGGCCGCGTGGTCAAAGCAACAATACTTCGGAACGTGCCTGCTGCGGGACGAGGCCGGCAGGAGTATCTTCGGTTCTTGATAAATCTATCTGTCCGGGATACAACTTCTTCCTCCAGAACTGTCGCCCGGTACCCTTTCTTGTCCCTGGCGTGCACCTGTTCGATCCGAGCCCATTCGGGCTGTTTGGCTTTGTGTTGATTGCGCCGGCCGTTACGGTTCGAACTGCGTGAGGCTGAGCGTGTTATTGTCGGGATCCTTGAACCACGCGATTTTGGCGCCGCTGGGTGACGTCCAAATGCCCTGTCCATCCTGGCCAAATCCTTCGTAAATTTCGAAGCGGACCCCTGCGCGCTGCAGGTCCGTCACGGCGGCGGAGATGTCCGGCACCTTCCAGCCGAGAACAGTGTATGGGGCGGCGGTGAGAGCTTTCACGCTAGCCACTCGCAGCATAATGCCGTGCGCGTCAAAGGCCATGGCGAAAGGGTCCTCGCTGATCATCGCCAGTCCGAGGGTATCGCGGTAAAACGCTTTTGCGCTCTCGCGATCGCTGGTGTGGACGAAGGCGATGATGTCGTGTGAGCCAAGTGCCATAAGCACATTATCGTTCCTCGCGCAGCGCGATGGCGGATGGCTGGATGCGTGCTGCCGCGGCGCACAGGACGCAGACTGGCGGCAGCGTTCCGAATTTTCCCCAGCGTCAGCATGGTCCCCAGTTTCCGGCGATCGGCGGCGTCATGAAACCCGCGGTAAGTTTGTAAAATCCAGCTTTTGATTGTTATCGGATATGCCCGGCCGGATACTGGTGCTGAGTGTCCTCATTGCAGAGTGCGGAGGAAACACATGTCGAGCGTTCCCTACAGAAGCCCGATTCAGTTTTTGTAGCGGTCTTTTCCGGCCATGGCGGTAGTATCTACTCCTACCATGGCCGTTCAACATCCGCCTGTCCGCTGATCGTCAATAGTTCAGCAACGTCGAGCGTTGGTAAACCGAATATTACTTCGTAAGGAACTTGCGGATGCGCTCAATAGCTTCCATCAGGTTCTCCATCGAATTGGCATAACTGAAGCGCAGGTAGCCTTCTCCGTACTCACCAAACGCCGTGCCACTGAGACAAGCGACTCCCGTTTCCGCCAGCAGCCGGTCCGCCAGCACCTTCGCGCTGAACCCGGTTCCAGTGATATTGGGGAAAGCATAGAAAGCGCCTTCGGGCAGCGTGCAGCGGAAGCCCGGCAGTCCGTTGAGCCCGGCGCAGAATGCGTCGCGGCGCTTGCGGAACTCGGCAACCATCGCAACGGCGGCATCCTGAGGGCCGGTGAGGGCCGCGATGCCGGCACGCTGGGTGAAGCTGGCGGTGCAGGAATTTGAGTTCACCATCAACTTGTTCACAGCCTCGGCCAGGAACGGCGGCATGATGCCGTAGCCCATGCGCCAGCCAGTCATGGCGTAGATCTTCGAAAAGCCGTCAAGCAGGATGGTCTTTTCCAACATGCCCGGCAGGCTGGTGATGGAGAAAGGCGGTTCCTCCAGGTAATGAACGCGCGCATAAATTTCGTCGGACATGACGAGAAGGTCGCGGTCGCGGACCATGTCGGCAATGGCGATGATGTCCTCCTTGGGAATCACGCCGCCAGTCGGGTTCTGCGGCGAATTCAGGATGAGCATCTTTGTCTTATCGGTAAGCTTGGATTTCAGGACGTCGAGATCAAAGGAAAAGCCCCGGGACTCCACCAGAGGTACGGGCACCGGGACGCCGTCCAGAAACCGCACCATGGATTCGTAAATGGGGAAGCCCGGGTTCGGATAGATGACTTCATCGCCCGGCTCGATCAAAGCGAGCATCGGAAAAAAAATGATAGGCTTGCCGCCGGGAACGATGCAGATGTTGGCCGGATCGATGGTGATGCCCCGGCTTGGTCCCACGGAATTCGCCACAGCCTGGCGCAATTCGGGGAAGCCCGCGGTAGGCCCGTAGTGAGTCCATCCCTGGTCGAGAGCGGCCTTGCCGGCTTCGACGATGTGCTTCGGGGTATCGAAATCAGGCTCTCCGATTTCCAGGTGTATGATGCTTTTCCCCTGCGCCTCCAGGGCGCGGGCACGCACCAGTACTTCAAACGCAGTCTCAATGAGAATGCGGTCCATTCGCTTCGCTAGTTTCATTCATCCGCCTTTCGGAAATAGGGAACGCCATTGCGTTCTTCGGCTAATTGTACGGGATCGCCCACCGAGACTTCGGCGCCGAGGATGCGGCCGGTGGTTCGGTGGCCGTCTTCGAGCGTGATGATCGCAATCTGGTAGGGAACGTCTTTCACAAACGCTTCCGGCGCGGAGTAGATGACGGTTTCGGTATAGACGGTTCCGTTCACGCAGCCCCCAGGATAGAGACGACGCAGGTGGCTCCGGAGCCGCCCAGGTTTTGTGCCAGACCAATCTGATTTCGCTTCACCTGCCGCTCGCCCGCTTCGCCACGAATCTGTAAGGCTACATCACAAATCTGTGCGACGCCAGTAGCGCCAACGGGATGCCCTTTCGATTTCAGGCCGCCGCTCGTGTTGATGGGCCGCTCGCCGGAAAGGCACGTATGGCCCGCCAGTGAATAGAACCCGCCCTGCCCCTTTTCGACGAAGCCCAGGTCTTCGATGGCGATGATCTCGGCAATGGTAAAGCAGTCGTGCACCTCGGCGAACTGAATATCGGCGGCGGTCATTCCTGCCGCGCGGTACGCCTTTTCAGCTGCAGTCCTGACGGCTCGAAAAGTAGTGACGTCCTCTTTCTGGTCTAGCGCCACGTGATCTGAAGTCTGGGCCACGGCGAGGACGCGGACCGGTTTGTCAGAGAATTCGTGAGCGCGGTCCAGAGGCGCCAGGAGAACGGCTGCCGCGCCGTCGCTTACCAGCGAGCAATCGTAGACGGTGAGCGGGTCGGCAACGGGTTTGCCCGCCAGCGCCTGCTCCATGGTGATTATTTTTTTCAGATGGGCGTCAGGATTCTTGGCGCCATTCGCATGGTTCTTCACGGCAACCGCAGCCATGTGTTCTCGCGTGGTGCCGTATTGGTACATATGCCGCTGGGCAATCATGGCGAACAGTGCGGGAAAAGTGGCGCCAGCCTTCCCTTCCCCGCTGCAATCGCCCGCCATGGCGAGAATCTCGGCAACCCGCGGCGTTGCTTGCGAGGTCATCTTCTCTACGCCCGTAACCAGGACCAGATCAAACAGTCCGGACGCAACGGCCGCGTGGGCATGAGCGAAAGCAGCGCCGCTGGACGCGCAGGCTGCCTCGAACCTGGTGGCCGGCACATCGACGACGCCCATGGATGCGGCGATATAGGGCGCCAGGTGGCTCTGTCCCACGAAGGAGGGGCCGGCGAAATTTCCGAGATAAAAGGCTTCCACCTGCGCAGGCGACGCCCCGGCATTTTTCAGGCACTTCAGTGAAGCCTCTACAGCGAGCGTGCGAAGATCCCGATCGGCGAATGCACCGAAGGGAGTCTTGCCAATTCCAACTACAGCTACAGGTCTCATTCTGCCCTTAGCATATCAAGGGGTGGCATAATCAACTCACGGCTGGTCCGCAAAAAGCGCCAGCCTGGAGGATCAGATTGGCGCGAACGCTCTCAGCTGGAATGTCAGGACCGGATGTCACCGCCCTGCAGCAACTTTTAAATGCACGTCCTCCCAGTAATCTGCCGGCGCTGCGGGTCGACGGCATTTTTGGATCGAAGACGCAGGCCCGCGTGATGGAGTTCCAGCGTAACAATGGGTTGAAGGCCGACGGCATCGCCGGGCCGCTGACCATGGCAAAGCTGGCCAGCGGCAATGTAGTGAAGCCAAGAGGCAAGACACCTTGTGGGAATACGGTGGAGGGCGTGCGGGGACAGGGCCAGATGATTGCCGCGCAGTTCATTTCCGAATTGCGAAGAGCGCAAGGCGGGAACCAGCAGTTCGCTTTAACCAGTTCAATTGGTTCCCCGGTTTCTGCAGGCCTTTTTGGTTCCATTCTGCCCACTTTCAGGCCGCCTAATACGACTCAAGCTAAGTTTATTACCGACGTCTTTGGATCGAGTATCGACCTGAGCCGCGTGTTCATTTCCGACAAGAAAGGCCCTACTGGACGTCCGTTCACGGCATTCATCGGCGATCCTTCCGGCTTGGGGATTGGTCCCTCGATTTGCGTGATGAACTGCGGCGACGAAGGCAACCTGGAGTCGACCATCGTTCATGAGGCTACCCACGTGTGGCAGTCTCAACATGCGTCCAATCCGGCGAAGTACATTGAAAATTGTCTAGGCAGCCAGGCGCTGGCGGTGGAATTGAACCTGGCGGAAGCGGCGTTGAGAGGCAGTCCGTTCCCGAATTCGGACTTTCCGGGTTTCTTCCCCAATGACGCGTACGCCTTTGCGCCCGGCAAGCGCTTTTCAGAATACGCGGGAGAGCAGATCGCCTTCCAGGTGGAAAAGGGTGTCGTCGCCATTCGTAACCACGTGAAGGGAGTGCGGGCGGGCGTGGTGGACGCCGATAATGACACCAGCTTATCGACGAAGCGGGTGCAAGATACGCGGGTCGCCGGCGTGGTGCACAGCTAGGGCTTGCGGGTATAAAGCCCGTCGAAGGAGATGGTCCAAGTCTTTCCTTCGTCTGCGGATTGCTCCCAAAGCTGGCGGACCTTGTCGCCGGGAAGTGGAGTGAAGGTGAGCCGGTCGTAGCGCGGGGCGCCCGTGCCGACCTGCGTCTTCCCCTCGTAGCGAAGCGCTCCGTCTTTGAATTCGCCGGCCAGTTCCAGCGAGGCGCCCCGGGTATCCACCCATACCTGCTTCCACTTGTGCGTGATGGCGTTGTAAAAATTGAAGCTCTTGCCGACGCCGCCGCCGGCTCCGCTCCAGTTTTCGAAGATGACGCAACCGTCCAATATCCGCTGCACGCTGCTGCTGCCGGCCGGCTGGCCGCCCGTCGTCACGTCCCACTCACCTACCCAGAAATCGAATTGTTTGTATTCAGACGCGACCGTGCAAGGCTTGCTGTTGGCTTCCATCTGCTGCAGAGCGGCGGTATATCGCTTTTCCGAGTGGAGCGGCGCCAGCGCACTGTCGGCGGCGACAACTTGCGGCAGGCTAAAGCCGGCAGCCGCAGACTTTTCCAGCCATTCCAGCGCCTGCGGAACGTCGTTTTTGCCCGCATAGGCTCGCGCGATTCGCATCATGGAAGCAGGCGGACGGTACTGAAGTTCGATGGATCTGCTAAAAGCAGTGATGGCATCGTCGAATTTGCGTTCCGTGTGCCGCGTGAGGCCCAACTGAAACCATCCGGCGCCATCGGTAGGGGTTTGAGCGCTTGAGGGAAGCAGCACCAACAGTGCGATAAAGGATAGTTTCAGGGCTATTCTCATCCAGCACTAGACGCGCGGGCATGGGTTTGGTCGCGAATTAGACATCCGGCAGCCAACGTCATATAGAATTAAAGAGCCATGTGGAA
>JBDUEM010000033.1:0-39892 GCA_040002435.1 Bryobacteraceae bacterium | reverse complement strand
CTGACGGCTTTCCAGGAAGTGGAGGACGCGCTTGTCGGTTTGCGTGTGCTTGCGAAGGAAGCGGAAGAACAGGAGGCAGCCGTTCGCGGCGCCAGTGAGTCTCTCACCCTGGAACTGGACCGCTACAAGGGTGGCACGGTGTCTTACCTGGACGTGATTCAGACACAAGTGATCGCCCTCGGCAACCAGCGGACCGCCGTGGGCATTCTCGAAAGACGGATGACGGCCGCCGTCAGTCTAATACGCGCACTGGGAGGCGGGTGGAACAACGCAACGCTACCCTCACCAACGGAGTTGAAGGCCAAACGCTAACTAACGCGGCGCGTTTCGAACAAATACGATCGACTGTCGATTCTTGTACGTCGCCCGCCGCAGTTCCTCATAACCGCATTTCTTCGCGACTCGGATGGAGGCAGCGTTTTCCGGATGTATCAGGCACGCAGTTGGCTTGCCTGCGAAGTGAATGTCGCCCCACTGGTTAATCGCGCGCACCGCTTCGGTGGCGAACCCTTTGCCCTGAGCCGTGGGCGCAAGAACCCATCCCGCTTCTGGCATTTCGGGAAATGGCGGCTGGAGGTCTCGCTTGTAGTCAGCAAAGCCGAGCTCTCCGACGAAAGTCCCCGTTGACCTTTCCTCCGCTACCCAGTAGCCAAAGCCAAGCAGCGCCCAGTGTCCGGCATAGCGCAGTAATCGGCTCCAGGACTCTTCGCGACTCAGGGGCACGCCGCCTATGTAGCGCGTGACTCGCGGGTCGTTCCACAATGCCGCTGAACTATCGAGGTCTTCCAGACGGTGCCCACGCAGCGTGAGCCGGTCCGTTTCCAGTAGGGGAACGGTTACAGCCGCTCCAGTCGAGTCTCGGCGTCACCGAAGTGATCGAGCTTCACGCCCATGCGGTCCATGATGGAAAGGTAGAGGCTGCACAGCTTGCGGTTGTCGTTGCCGGCCTGCGTGTAGTCCAGCGCGCGGCCCGTTTCCAAAGTACCGCCCAGCCCGCCAGCCAACACCAGCGGCAGTCTGGTATTGTCGTGCTTGCGTCCGATCCACATGTTCGACAGGAACATGAGGCACGAATTGTCGAGTACCGTACCGCTGCCTTCGGGCATGCTGTCGAGCTTCGTAGCAAGATAAGCGAGCGATCCCAGGTGGAAGCGCGCGATGCGTTCATACCCGTCAGAGTTGTTATTGTGCGACGCCGCGTGGTGTCCTTCGCGGACTTCCAGGAACGGATAGTAAAGCGCGGAAAGGTCGCGAGCGAGGAGCAGCGTCGCCACACGAGTCTTGTCGGTTTGAAAAGCGATGGCGATGATGTCGCACATCAGGCGCGCATGTTCACGAAGGTCCTCGGGCAGGCCGTTCGCCGGCCGGTCCATCGTAAATGCCGGGCGGTTTTGCTGCTTGGCAACGTCGTCGGCCTTGTCTTTGTTCTTGCGCATCCCATCCACGCGCTTTTCCACTTCGCGCACGCTGGTCAGGTATTCATCCAACTTTGCTTTGTCGCTGGAACTGATCTTGCCGCTGAAAGCTTCTGCGTCGCTCTTCACCCGATCGAGAATGCTCATGTTCCGCAAGCTGCCGCGATTTTCGAAGAGGTTGTCGAACGCCAGCGACGGGTAGATTTCGTTGGGTACCGGCGAATCCGGGGTCTGCCAGGAGATATGCGAACTGTAGGCCATGGAGAAGTTCGTCTCGTGGTAGCCCGTCATCGGCTGCTCGCAAGCCAGCACGATGCTGGACTGCGCGGTATCCTGGCCGACGCGATTGGCGATCATCTGATCGACAGTGATTCCAGCCTTGATCAGCGCGCCCTTTTGAATGGAGGCGCCGGACAGCAGGCAGCCGGTCTGTGCCGGATGAATGCCCTGGCCGGTGGCCCGTTTGTGAAAGAGACCATGAATTACGTTGATCTTGTGCTTCAGCGGCTCCAGCGGCATCAGTGTCTTGCTGAGAGTGAGATCAGCACCAGAACCCTGGGCATCCCAATGATCTTCATTGACGCCGTTTCCCATGAACAGAACTCCGAAGCGTTTGGGAAAAGCGGCCGGAGACGTGGTGGCGCCGAAGGCGGAAAAGGACTCCAGCCATGGCAGCGCCATGGTAACACCAGCGCCGCGAAGAACCGTGCGGCGGGAAATAGAAGCGGCTGATTTCATGGTTTACCTAGCCTATTATTGTTCTTTTTGTCCCGGGAAATCCAGCCTGCGCCGGTTCAGGAACTGCGGACTGGCGACGATAGTCTCCACCAGCGGAGTGAAGCGATAGCCGCCTGCGACCAGTTTCGACTTCATCTGTTCGATGGACGTTTCATCGGACAGGACCAGCGAGCGGCCGAGCGCGTAGGCCAGCAGTTTGCGGCTCATATTATCGACAAAATCCTTCTCTCGGTTTCCGCGGATGTAGGCAAGCACGCCCTCAAATCCTGCGCCCTGGCTGCCTCCGGGAAACACGGCCTGATTATCCACCGGGTGTCCGGCAAGATCTTTGGACCGTCTTTCACCGATAGGTCCGTACCCTTCAAATACCAGGCCCAGGGAATCAAACCGGGCATGACAGGAGGCGCAAGCTGCATTGTCGCGATGCCTGGCCAGCATTTCCCGCAGCGGCAGATCGAGTTTGGCTTCGTCCTGCGGCAACTCGGGGACATTCGGCGGAGGAGGAGGAATGGTCTCGCCGAGAACCCGCTTCGCCACCCAGTATCCCCGCTTCACCGGGCTGGTCCGCAAACCGGGCGCATTTTGAGTGAGGAACACGGCCATCGGCAGCAGACCTCCGCGGCCGTACGGGCGCGCATCGTCAATGCGAACCCATTTGTCGGGCCCGCCCTCCACTGCCGGCATGCCGTAGTGCCTGGCCAGGACCGGATTCACAAAAGTGTAGTCGCCGTAAAGCAAATCCAGAACGGAACGGTCGTTCCGGATTATGTCCTCGATATAGCGGACGGGCTCCTGAAACATCGCCTCACGCAGGTCGTTATTGAAGCTGGGGAAGCGTTCCCGATCCACCGCGTTGTGTTCCTCGAAGCGGCGGAAGTCAAACAAGTTCCCGGCAAATTCCAGCGCCAGTCCGCGGGCGCGTTCATCCTTCAACATACGCCGGGTCTGTGCGGCAAGCACGGCGGGCCTTACCAGATCGCCGGTCTCCGCGTGGGCCATCAGTTCGTCATCCGGCATGCTGGACCACAGGAAGTAGCTCAGCCGGCTTGCCAGGGCATAAGGAGAAAGAGGCCGTGTCTGCACCGGGGTGGATCCGTGGAATGCCGCGGGTTGAATGGAAACCTGCGGGCGAACTGTCTTGCCGGCGTCCGACAGAAGATCAGCGCGGTAGCAGAACTTGGGTGATATCAGAATTCTTACGATGGAGTCGCGGATGGCCTCCTCATGGGTCAGGCTGCCGGTGTCGCGCAGCGTGTGGTAGTAAGACAGCAGGTCATCGCGCTCGGCAATGGACAGCGGCCGGCGATAGGCTCGCGCGGCAAATTTGAGGAGGGCCTTCAGGTGCCGGGACTGCGACTCCTCGCGCAGGCGCTCCTCGAAGCGGAGAGTGTCATTGACGCGCTTGAAGTGATCGCGAATGGCCTCGGCGGCGGCGGGATCATTCTTGAGATCGTCCGCGGCCTTGGCAAGATAGGCATCGCGAAGTTCAAAAATGACTTCGCTTGAGTGGACCTCTTTGTCCGGCGGGCGCGCCGTGCCGGATTCGGCTCCCTTGCCTTGCACCTCACCGCTCTGATTGAAGAAGTATTGAACCCAGGTGCGGGCCGTGTAGTCGGAAATGTATCCGAACTCCACCCAAAGCTGGTTGAGTTCCTTCTGGCCTTTTTCGTCGAGAATCAATTCCATCAGCGGAGTATCGTCGCGGAAGTAACCCATCACATTGTGATAGCCGGCGCTCAGCAGGCGGCCCGTGTCCTGTGAATCGTCCGGAAAGAATCTGCCTCGCTCCTTGACGTAGAAAGCGTCCGGGAAAACGGAAGCGAACCGCGCGAACGAAGCTTCGTAGCGCTTTCGCTCGGCGGCAGGAACCACAAGATCGGCGTCGCCTGCACGGGCTTTCGCCGCAAGGGCAGCCCAGCGCGGCGCCGCTTCACCATGAAGGCTGGCATACTTTGGAATTTCGGGGACATCCGGCTCAGGGTCGGTGTCGTTACGCAAGTCCTGCGGATCACTGTCGCGGCGGTGCGCGGCGAAGAGGCGCAGTTTCCAATTCAATAGGGGCTGCGATCCACCCGGCAAGCCTTTCACCACAGGCGCCGAGAACTGCATGGCTGTGTGATTTCGGATTCTGACCACAAAATCGCGCATCTCCACGCATTTCGCCCGAACTTCCTCTCTGTCTCCGTCCGGGGCAGGCAGCGCGTGCCACATGGCCTGCAATTTCGCGATCGGGCCCACCTCCTTCCTCGCCGCTGCCGGGGTTTCTTCCAGAATCTGCCAAACCACCGGCAGGTACTTCGGGCTCACTCTGGCATCCGCCGCAGTGCTGGCGAGGGTGGCCCGGGGCTTGCCCAGTGCAGATCGATGCTTGAAGGTCCAGGCGGCTTGAAAGTAATCGGCGAAATCGGTAGGCTGAAGTTGGTAGAAACGCACGATCCGTTCAATGGCATATCGATCCCGATCCGTTTCGACAAGCATTGGATGCGGTGCGAAGTCGAACGCCTCGGGTGTCAGAACCATGTGATCTCCCACTTCGCGCGCGGCCTGCAGATATTTATTCAGCAGAGCGGGCGACATGGATAGCGATTCCCCGGAATTGTCGAAGCCTGCTTGATTGGCCGGGTCTACCGGGAACTCACGCGTGGGCCGCATATCCACGCCGGTCAGATCGCGGATGGTGTTGTTGTACTCGGCGTTGCTCAGGCGCCGCAGCAAGACAGGTCCGGGGTCGCCGGCATTCTTTCGGGCTTCATTCAGGCGAACGTCCTTGACCCAGTCGATCACTTCTTGACGGAGTTCCGCCGCCGGTTGAGGAGCCTGCTTCGGCGGCATTTCCCTGGCGGAAAGCCTTTCCAGCGCGAGGGTCCAGTGGGCATAGTCCCGCACGACGGCGGACACGGTGGAGTAAGGCCGGAGATCGAATTGCGCGGCGGGCGAATCGCCACTATGGCACCCGATGCAATAGCGTGTAAGGAAAGGCCGCACGGTCTGAGTGAATTTGCGGTCCAGACCGGAGTCAGATACCTGCGCGGCCGGCAGCGCAGGAACTATGGTAATTGCGAATAGAAATAAAATTCCGATTTTTTTGGGGCGACGTAGCATGATGCTCTTCTTTGAGCAACATATCATAGTCGCCCCGGGACGACGCCGTAATTTACGTGCCGGCAATGGAAACTTGCACGGATACGTCGCCCATCTGGATGACGAAGACATTCTGCCCGGCAGTGTTGCCCAGTTGCACGTCGAGGCCGAACATTCCGGGAACCTCGTCGTCATGGGAAACAATGCCGCGGATAGAGCCTCCGCCGCTGGCGACGCTAGCTTGCGGCTTGGCGTCCGCCATGCTCAAGCCTGACACGTCAGTGATACGAAACAGCACGGCATCCCGCTGCGTGCTGCGACGCCGCCCGCTGGAAATACTGTCGAGCACGGTAACGTGCGCGGCGACACCCGATGGCACGGCGTACCAGTAAGGTACGCGAGTCCGCGAGCCCGAAGAGCCGGCAATCGAGAGCACGCCTTCGTACGTTCCTGCGGCCAACCCCCCGGCGTTCCAGTTAACGGGAACGTCAATGGAGGCGCCGGCCGCCAGCTGAACCGAGTTCATCCCAACCGAGGGACTTCCGCCGGCGGCTGAAGGAACGGCAGAAATAGAGAACGTCTCATCGGACTGGCCCACGTTGGTGATCTTTATCGACCGGCTGATCTGGGCGTCCGTAGTGCCCGCCCCGAAACTGACAGATGTCGGGTAAGCGGTCGCGGTGGAGTGAAAAGCGGCGTAGGCATTCAGTACACCCGCGCCCGTCTGCTGGACGCTCAGTGTTTGTCCGTCCGCAGCCTGGATGGCCGATGCAGAGTTAATCAGCAACGACCGGTACTGGTCTACCGTCAGGCCGGGGCGCGCGCCCTTGATCAGTGCGGCCGCTCCAGCAACCAGTGGCGTTGAGAAACTGGTTCCATCCACCAGGATGTAACCGCTCGGATCATACATCTCGCCGTTCGAATCCAGCGTTTGTGTCGCGACGTAAATGTCCTGCCCTACGGCCATCAAATCGGGCTTGATGCTCACATCCACATTGGGCCCGGCGGCGGAGAAATCCGTCACAACATTCGCCGGCACGGGAACCAGGGTCAGCGTAAACTGCAAGGTCGCCGTGGAACCAGAGGAACCAGCGAGCGTCTGCTTAATTGCGGCGCCATCGGCATAGTCAATCATTTCGGCCGGAAGCGTAGAGGTTCCGACACTCATGTGAATAGTCTGCGGGGAATCCTGGGCAGCGTAGACTAGCGCAGCTATCGCACCGGCGCTCTGCGCATTGTTCAGTTTGATCTGAAAGGAGCAGCTTCCGCGCAAGATGAGCGCGACGCTGTTCTTGAGGCTATTGGCAGGCAGAGAGGAACAGGCGAGGCCCGTTGTATCCAGCGCGGCTACATCCACGATTGCTCCCGAAACCGCATCGGACGGCACTACGCCGTCACCGGAAACAGCAATGAACGGAGGCAACCCGGCGACCGTGGCGCTGCTGGCGAAGGTCCGGTCGTTGCTGGTGGCGCCAACCGCGATTGCGGACGGGGCCGAGGACGGGGACGAAATCGTGTTTAAGTCGGGGCCGCTATTTCCGGCGGCCACTACGACAATCACGCCCGCCTTGGAGGCCCGCTCTACCGCCTGAACGTCCAAATCGTCACTCAGCCGGGGGCTCAGATCGCTGCCCAAGCTTAGGTTGATCACGTCCATCCCGTCGGCTACCGCGTCGTCTATCGCCTTGAGGATTGCATCGTCCGAGGCGTAGTCGTTATATCCCGGTGTGCCAAACACCTTGTAGTTCCCGATGAAAGCCTTGGGCGCCACACCGGTAATAGACGCCAGCGGACCGTCGTTGCGCACCCCGGCCGCCACCATCGCCAGCGCGGTTCCGTGTCCCACATGATCGCGCGCCGAATTGTCCGGATCACGGTAAGGCAGCAGGTTCACATAACTGCGCGCGACGATGATCTTGTTGTTTGTATAAGCTGTGTCGCTACTGCTATTGACCCGCGGATACGTTGCGGGGACGCTGAGCGAGCTGTCCTGAAACCCGGGCCGCGTGGAATCGACGCCACTGTCGATAATGGCGATCTTGATTCCCGCGCCGGCGCGGTCCATGCCGATCTCGTTCCAAACATCGGTCACCTTGTGAAGGGCGACGGCGCGGTCCAGAATCATGTGCATCATACGCACCGGAATCACCCGCTTGACCCCCGGCGTGCTGGCCAGTTGTGCCGCGTCCGCATCGGATATCCGGACAAACATCGCATTGGCGACCGTGTCCACACTACCCAGCACAACAGCCTGCTTTTGCTCCAGGCGTCCGCGGACTTGAGTTTGCTCGTCCCGGACTCGCGTGCGGTGCGCACGGGCCACCGTGCTCTGCATCCCGCTCCGGCTGGAGGAATGGAAGACGTGTTCGGACACAGATTCCGTATTCAGTTCCACAATGTAACGGCCCGGTAGCCGCTCTGCGAACAAGCCTGTACTGAACAAGGCGAAACCGGTGAATAAAAAGCTCTGCCAATGAAAGCGCATATCAATACAAACGTTTCTTAGGGATATCCGGTGTCAGAATTGTATGTAAATTAGTGTTAAATGCAAGCCGCGGCTTGATAGACGTGTTCCGGCCGATGCTGCCGGGCAGGCTCCAGCCGCACAACCAGCAGTGTCTGATCGTCATGAGGCGCCTGATTACCCAAAAACCGCCGCATGTCAGCGAGGATAGCCGCGCAAATGGCGTCGGGCGACGAGTGCCAGTTCTCTCGGATGGCCTTCAAAATGCGTGCCTCGCCGAACTCCTCTTCGTCCGTACCCTGGGCTTCCAGAATTCCGTCCGAGTACATGACAAGAAGATCGCCCGGCTCTACGCGGACTTCTCCCTGCCGGTACCTGGCGAACGGCAACAATCCCAAGACAGGTCCGCCGTCATCCAGGCGCTTCACACTCAATTCACCCAGCTCATCCTGGCTTACCAGCAGCGGGGGCAGGTGGCCGGCGTTGACGTAGCGGAGCCGTGCGGAGTGCGGATCGAAATAGCAGGAAAATAGCGAGGCGAAGCGTTCATGGGCCGTCTTGGCGCAAAGCAATCGATTGAGGCGGCAGGAGGATTCCTCATGGTTCGAAGCGGAACCGGTCCATGCGCTGGAACGGACCGCGCCATGGATTACGCCCATCAACAAGGCAGCCGGTAAGCCTTTTCCCGAGACGTCGCCCAGCACGAGCGCGGACTGACCGCCTTCCACTTCAAACACGTCGTAGAAATCGCCGCCGACCTGCGAGGCCTGAATACAATCCGCCGCGAAATCGATTCCTTCTCCCATCGGGCCGCCCGAGGGCAGCAGGTCTTTCTGAACGCTCCGGGCGAGGTCCACCTGCTGTTCCAGTTGTTTGCCGCGCATGTAGTGTCCGAAGCGCAGACCGATAATGATCATCGCCGCCAGCAGAGCGAACGCCGCCAGGCAGCCGACAATCAGGTGTTGCCGCAAAAGGCCAAAGGAAACCGAAACACTGTCGAGGTAAATCGCCATTTCCGCCATGGTGGGGCGGCCCGCGCGAATCGGTTGCATCACTACCAGCACCCGGCCGGATTCGGTTTGTCGAATTTCGGTGAGCGGGTTGTGCTTATCCAGCGCCTCGCGGATTCTCGCCGCAGAAAAGGCCTGGCCTGTGGGCTTGCCGCTGACGGCGAGTTCCACTCCATCGAAGCCTACCAGCCGCGCCCAGCTGATCTGACGCGCCGATTCACGGCGGATTTCATCCAGGATGGGAGCAAGATCGTCCGCCTCCGTCGCTTTTGCGGCACGGGCGGTTCTCTCAAATGAGATGGACTTTCGTTGTGCCTCTTTCTGCGCTTCCTGCCGTATCAGGTTGCCGGAGACATAACGGTACGTTTCCACGGTTTCCACCAACAAGCCCAATCCCAACAAAAGACCCAGGACAATCGCTACACGGAACAGCACGTATTCAGACTTCTCCATACACCAGTAGCGCCTCTGCGCCTTCACTTGTTACACACGTGCCGAAGGTTTGACACTTCTTTACGAACGCCAGTCAAAGCGACGCCTTTCCGCTGCATGCGGCTGAGAAGTTGTTCGCCGCTGCGGTCGGCGGCGTGCAGACGGCTGACATCCAGGCGTAGTGACGGGCTCTTGCTGTTGGGAGCGAGGGTGTACCAGCATCGTTCCAGTTCGCCCACGCCGGAACCGGCCAGATTCCCTTCCAAAGAAAGCCATTCACTCTCGCGCGTGGAATGTAAGTAGATTCGAAACATCACCGCTCCTTGATAGTTAGGACGGCGCGAACATGCCCGAGGTAGCGGTTAGGATGTAAAACGTTGGTTAAATCGGATCAGTGCCGTTCGGGAAAGCGCGGGCCGCCGGGACCGCCCATCATGCCCCGCCCGCCGCCGTAGCCGCGATCCATTTTCTGGCGTTGTTCCGCAGTCAAGAGGTTGTACACAGCGGTATCCGCCTTCGCCTTGACTGCCTCCACCTGGCCAAACAGAAAACCGACCGTGCCCGCAAGCTGATCAATCTCGTTATCGGGAGCATTTCTCCTGGTGGCATCGCGAAGGGCCCGTCTTGCTTGCAGAAGTTTAGTTTCCAGCGACTCGGTATTCTGGTCTGAAGCAGTGAACAGGGAGAGCACCTGCTGCTTCTGAGAATCGCTAAGAGTCAGGCGGTTGGCCAGGAACTGCGTCTTTCTTTCTACCCAACTTTGGTCGTCACGACCACGGCCCAGGGGCGGCTGGGCGAAGAGACAGCCGGCTGCCAATAGAACAAACGCCGCACTTCGCATAATTTTTCTCATCACTTGCCCTTATACAGTAATACGACGAAACTCTAAACAATAGTAACGGTGCAACGTAAAGCAGTTGCAAAAAGTGGTTTACACGCCCCTTACAATTTGCGGACCTAGCCCGTAAAGCGGTAACCCATGCCGATGGAAGTCAAAATCAGCTTCGGGTGCTTTGGATCTTCCTCCAGCTTCTGGCGCAGCCAGCCCACATGCACATCCACGGTGCGGGTGGACGTGGATGCCTTGTAATCCCACACCTCCCGCAGCAGTTCCTCCCGGGTGACCAGCGCGCCCGTATGTTCGATGAAGTAATGCAACAGCTGAAATTCCCGCGCAGAAAGCGGGACTTTCTGTCCGTCGCGAAACACTTCGGCGCGGCGCAAATCGACACGAAGATTGCCAATCTGATGAATCCCTTCCGAGCTTACATGCGGCGTGAGGGCGCGGCGCAGCAGTGCCTCCATGCGAGCCAGCAGCTCGGCTTGATCGAATGGCTTCGCCAGATAGTCGTCCGCGCCCAAGCGAAGTCCCAGCACCTTGTCGTCCGTCTGAGTTCGCGCGGTGAGCATCAGGATCGGCGTGGAAACTCCCTGCTGCCGCAGGTCGCGGCAGACGTCCAATCCGCTCTTTTTCGGCAGCATCACATCCAACAGGATCAAGTCGAAGGGCCCCGCAAGGGCCTCTTTATACCCGATCTCGCCGTCGGCCGCAACCTGCACCTGATAACCTTCCCGGCGAAGTCTGTCTCCCAAGGGAACGGAGAGTGCCTCCTCGTCTTCCACCAGCAGGATTCGTTCATTCATGTTGTTTTGCCATCCATATCGGCGGCCATCAGGTGCAGAGTAAAGGAAGCGCCGCGTCCCGGCTCCGATTGCACCGTCACGCGCCCGCCCATCGCTTCCATCATCTGGCGTACCAGGCTAAGGCCCAACCCTGCTCCTGGTGTTTGCGCCTCGCGAGCCTTCGCGCCACGAAAGAAGGGCTCAAAGATGTGCCTCCGGTCGCCGGCGTCAATGCCCTGCCCGCGATCTTGAACCGTGAGCCTTACCTCGGGATTTCGGCGGCCTTGCACCGTTTCCCCGTGGATACCGATCCAAGCGCCGGACTTTCCGTATTTCACGGCGTTGCTCAGCAGATTTCCGATGCACGTCCGCAACGCGACGGCATCGGCGAGCACGTCAGGAAGATCCGGCGCCACCTTCTCTTCCACTTCGATACCAGCCGCTTCAATTAGGGGGTACTCGTCGGACAACGCGCTGGCCATCACCTGCGCCAGATTCACAGGCCGCACGTCCAGTGTAGGCTTGCGCTTCTGGTGTGCCGCAAACGCAAGCACTTCCTCCACCATTGTGCGCAGCCGGCGGGCCTGGGCCTGCAGCAGCGAACCATAATGGCGAATCTGCTGCTCGGAGCTAACCACGCCGTCGGTCATATTTTCGGCGATCATGCAGACCGACGCTACAGGAGTTCGCATTTCATGCGAAAAGCCGGCGACGAAGTCCACCTGCAGCCGGGCGAGCTGCTGTGCCCGTTGCGCCGAGACCGCCAGAAAGGCCATGCCGGCGCAAAGGACGAGCAACACACCGAAGCTGACGGCCAGATTTCGCCGTCTCAGCGCGTTCACCGCCGCATCAAGCGAACCGGAGCGATGCTGCGCCAATAGCTCGAGGACCGCGGCGTCGCCGGACTCGCGAATGGCAACCGCAGGGCGTTTCCCGTCTGCGGCGCGGGACGGTGCGAGCAGCTCCACCGCTTCATCCGCCGATTGGGCGGTTAGCGGCTTCGCGGCCGGATGCGAGTCATAGATCGTCACCGGATGCGGTCCGGATTTGATGATGGCGACCCGGTAATCCGGGTCACCGGAACCGCGGAAGTAGCGCTCCACCATCTGGGGTAGATAGCGCGTCTCCAGGTTGCCTTCGTCAAGTTCAACCAGGATGTAGCCAAGCAGCCGATAGCGTAACAGGTCGTTCGCATCGGGAACTTCGGAAGCAATGGCGCGAAACAGGATAGGGAGGTTCGAGGCCATGATCCACGGCCGGTGGTGCCAGAGACGAGGGGTGGCCGTGTCGAGATCTTCCGCGTTGGCGCTCAATTCCACGGCGAGATCAGTCCAGGCGGAGGGCCATCGCTCCGGAGTAAATCGCCCCGAACCGACATCCAGAGATTGCCGCTGCCAGTCGCCGCGCACATCGTCCTGCACCAGGTAAACCTTGCTCACCAGTTCATGCGGAGTGCCGCTCCGGCTCCATTCCCTGGCGTTGGCGAGAAGAACTGCCTTCATCTCAACGGAAGACGCGGCAGTTCCCACTTCAAATGTACTGGCGATGCGTGTCAGATCCTGCTGCAATGCCGTTTGAAAATGCTGCACGGAACTGGCCAGCCCCGCGCGCATGCGCTGTTGCAGAGCCTCGGCAATCTGCGTGCTCCAGCCGTATTGCAGCCACGCCAACACAGCCAGCGTAATGAGCATCGCGCTCAGAATCAGCGTTGGGAGCAGGGACTGCCGTAGCCAGAGCGGCATGGCGGACCTATCGCGATCTCAGGGCGTGCGCGATAATTGCCTTGGCTTCCGCCAGTTCGGCGCCCGCCAGTTCCAGCCGCGGCAGGCGTACGCGGCGGCTGCCCATACCAACCTCCTCCTGCACCAGCTTGATCAATTGGATGAATTTAGGCACCACATCCATGCGCAGCAGCGGCAGGAACCATTCGTAAAGGGGAAAAGCTTTCTCAAAGCCCCCGCTCGAGGCTTGCTCAAACAACGTTACCGATTCTTTGGGGAATGCGTTGACCAGCCCCGCGATCCAACCGGCGGCTCCGGCGCCAACCGCCTCCACAATCAGGTCATCCACGCCGCAAAGAATCTCCAGGCGCTCGCCGACCAGGCTGCGCAGCGCCGCAATGCGCCGCACGTCGGCGCTCGATTCCTTGATCGCGTGCAGATTTTCATGCTCAGCCAGCAGCTCCTTCAAATGGATGGGCAGAAAATCGACGCGATAGGCGACCGGATTGTTATAGAGCATGCAGGAAAGTTTGGTTGCTTGGAACACCGCTGCGACATGCGCTTTCAACTCGCGCCAATCGCCCAGATAAACGTAAGGCGGAAGGACCATCAAGCCGCTGCAGCCCGCGTCTTCGGCCGCTTTTGCCTGATCGACCGCATCGGCTGTACTCAGCGACGAGATACCGGCGACGATGGGTGCGCGGTCGCCCAGCGTATTCACGCAAGTGCGGAGCACGGCCGCTTTCTCCGCTGCGGTCAGTATGCCGCCCTCACCGAGCGAGCCGAGGGCTACAATTCCCGTGCAGCCGTTGTCCACCATCCAGGCGCAATGTTTGGCCAGGAATTCATGGTCCACGGAGAGGTCCTCATGGAACGGCGTCGTCATTGCGGGAATCACTCCGCGCCACTGCATGTTCATTTAGTTGTACCTTCCTCAAGAAAGCTCGCGATGCGAGCGGGAAAAATGGGCGGCCGGACGGATTCCGCCTGCCAGCCGAATAGAAATTGAGCGGCCGGACCGCAGACACGGCCCTGGCAGGGTCCCATACCCAACCGCGTATGGAGCTTGGCCGCACGCCACGACCCGGCAGATTGCAATGAGCCAGATGTTACGTCTTCGCAGCGGCAGACAACGGTATTGGCGTTCGGGAGAGCTCTCAATTCAGGGCGGAGCGCGAACGCCTTGTTGAGGGCCGAGGCGAACTTTTGCGCTCGCCTGCGCAACGGGAAAAGCTTGCGCGCAGCCTCCATCTGGCCGGAGGCCGCATATCCCGCAATCTGCCCTTCCGCAATGGACAGATCCACACCACCGATTCCCGTAACTTCTCCGGCACAGTAAATGTCCGGGCAAGTCTGCTGAAACTCATCTACCGGCCCGCAACCCAGCAGCGACGCCAGCTCCGCGTTCGGGCACAACCCATAGCCGATGGCCAGATAGTCGCACTCCTGGTTCCACGTCGTCTGCCCGTGACGTAATCGGACCCGGCGAACCTGATCGTCTCCTTCGGCGGCCTCCACCCAGCAGCTTGTGGCGTAGCGCACCCCGGCGAGCGAAAGAAAGAGGGCGGAAGCTTCAGCAGCCTTGCGAATCCCGAAGCGGAACACTTTTCGGAAGGGCGCCTGCTCCGCAATGATTGGCACAAGGGCGCCCTGCTTCTTGAGATACGACGCAACGGCAAGCAGCAGCGGCCCGGTGCCAGCCACCACTATCCTCTTCCCTTTTACAGGCAGCCCGCATTTCACCAGCGCCTGGATTCCGCCGGCGCCGAATATATTCGGCAGAGTCCAGCCAGGGAAAGGGAGGAAGAGTTCACGCGCGCCTGTAGCGATGACCAGCTTGCCGTAGCGGATCTCCTCTGCGCCGTTCTGATTTTCGACCAGCAGCGTCCGGTTTTTTCCGTCCGCGGATACGATTCGCGTATTTTGCCGGAACAGGGCATTCGGCGCGGTCCAGGGTGTGCGCGCCATACC
Organism: Bryobacteraceae bacterium; assembly: GCA_040002435.1. Taxonomy (GTDB): domain Bacteria; phylum Acidobacteriota; class Terriglobia; order Bryobacterales; family Bryobacteraceae; genus JANXXV01. The sequence continues at coordinate 25,437 of JBDUEM010000033.1, read as the reverse complement.
GCGCCAGATCTGCCCGCCCGCAAGGGGGTTGTCATCAATTACCACTACCTTCTTAGACGTGCCGGCGCGGAAAGCGGCTGCGATACCAGCAGGGCCCGCGCCGGCGACAACGATATCCGCGCCGATCATGCGGTAACCACGCGCATGCCTTCCCGGCAAAGCGTCTGGCAACTCCGGACGTGCAATTCACCGTCAACCGCAAGACGGCATTCCAGACAGGTGCCCATTCCGCAAAGTGGCCCGCGTGGTTCTCCGGAAACACTTCTTCGGAAAACGCTTCGCCCCGCGATCATCACGGCCACCGCCACGGTAGCCGTTTCCGGAACCGACACGGCTTCCCCATCTACAAAGATCCGCACGGTTTCAGACATGCAGAGCGTGACTCCTCTCTGGGAGATAGAGCGACCTGGGAATAGCGGACTCCCGGCCCAGGATACAGTCACTGAGTAAGCGCGCCGTAGCGAGTGAAGTCGTAATGCCCAGCCCTTCGTGTCCGGTGGCAAGATACACGTTGTCGTATCCCGGGCACCTTCCAATCAGCGGCAGCTTATCGGGCGTTGCGGCACGGAAGCCGGTCCAACTTCGAATCGCGGAGAGGTTTGCGATTCCCGGCATGTATTCGACGGCCCGGCGCAGCATCGCCTTGAGCATCGGGGGCTCGGTGGTGGAATCTTCCACCCCATACTGCCGCGACGACCCGATCAGAATCTGACCGGTCCGCCGGGGCTGGACGTTGAATGCCACCGAGTCAGCATCTAGCGCGTGCGCGCTCTTCAGATAGCCCAATTCAATGAGCTGGTGGTTCAGAAACCCGGGGTAGCGATCGGTAATGATCAGATGGCCTTTGCGAGGCTGCATGGCGATGCCGGGCATCCACTGCGCGGCCGCAGTGCCGGTAGCAATCACCGTCATCGCCGAAGAGTACGACGTTCCATCGTCCAGACGAACACCGGATCCAGTGATTTCAATCACTCGGCGGCCGAGCTTTACACTGGCCCCGCGCCGCTCAGCCTCCTGCACCAGAAAGCGAGCCGCGCATGGAGGGTAAATTACGCTGTCCCCCGGCACCAGCAGGCCGCCGGCCAGACCCTTGCGCAGATTCGGCTCGGCGTCCGCCAATGCGGCGCGGTCGAGGATCTCCGTTGCCACTCCGCGTTCGAGATAGAAGTGGTGTTTGCGGTAAACTTCCGCCATCTCCTCGTCATCCGCCGCTACCCAAATCGTCCCGCACGGGTAATACTCCACGTCAGGCGGAAGCGATGGGGATAGTTCCCGCCACAGAATCTGCGAATAGTGGGTGAGCGCGAACTGCGCCTCGGAATCGTCCATCACAGTTAGGTGCCCCATGCCGGCGGCAGTGGCTCCGCCTCCGACGACACCCGCTTCGATGACCGCGACTCGCAGGCCGTTAGAGGCGAAGTCAGCTGCACACGCGGCGCCGACAATTCCCGCTCCGATTACAACCGCATCGTACCCACTGTCACTCACGTGGGGATACCCCAGCGGAACGGATCGGCATCCTGCAACACGAGATTGGATTCCGCATTCACATAAGCTGAGCCCTTGATGCGCGGCAGGATTGCGCCGTCACGGACCACAATAGAAGCCTCAAACACGCTGCCGATGATACTTTCCTGCCGCCACACATCGCCTTCCGCCAAATCCCCATCCGCGTAGAGGCACGCCAGCTTGGCGCTAGTGCCTGTGCCGCAGGGAGAGCGGTCGTAGCTCTTGCCCGGGCAGAGGACGAAGTTCCGGCTATTAGCGGCGGCGTCCCGGGGATCAGTGAACAGCTCAATGTGGTCGATCTCGCGGGCATCGGCGCCGGTGATTCCCTGTGCCGCCAGCGCCTGGCGAATGCGCCACGTATACGCGGTCAACTCTTCCAGGTTGCGGACCTCCAGCGAGGCCGGCGCCCCTTTGACGAGATAAAACCAATTGCCGCCCCAGGCGACGTCGCCGGTCACCTCACCAATTCCTTCCACGTGCACGGATACGTCTTTCGCAAGCCGGTAACTCGCCACGTTGTTTACCGTGACCTCACTGGCCGATTCCAGTTCGAAGCTCACCACTCCGACCGGAGTTTCCAGATGATGCAGGCCGGTTCGAATCTTCCCCAGGTAGGCCAGCGTGACCGCGAGGCCAATGGTCCCGTGGCCGCACATGCCGATATAGCCGACATTATTGAAGAAGATCACACCTGCCGCACAGGCCGGATCGACAGGCTCGCAGAGAAGCGCTCCCACTATGGCATCCGATCCGCGAGGCTCATTCACAATAGCCGAGCGGAAGTGATCGTAGTCTCTACGAAACGAAGCCAATCGGTCCGCCATGGAGCCTTTCCCCAGCGGCGGACCGCCGGAGATCACTACCCGCGTCGGCTCGCCAGCGGTATGGGAATCGATCACCTGGATGCGTGCGCTCTTCATTTCGCCGGGGCCACCTTCTGGACGATTCCGGGCTCGCGTGTGAGTTTCTCGAGATCGCTCAACTCGGAGGGCAAAAAGTCAGTGAAGTTCTCAACACCATCCTTCGTCACGACCACGGTATCTTCATAACGGATGTAGAGGCTCTCTTCCGGGACACGGAGTTGCGGGTCGATGGAAAAAACATGGCCCGGCTGGAGGGGCTTATCGATGTATGGACCGTCGTCATGCACGGCCATGCCTACCGGATGCGAGAAGACCCCGCCGCCTTTCTCCACCAAGAGGCGCGCGGCCTTCTCGTATTCCGGCTTGGAAAACTTGGTCCTGGCGAACACCGGCTCCATCGCCGCTTTCGCTTCCCGCATGATCTGCGCCGCCGTGACGCCAGGGCGGATGCGCTGCAGGATCACGTTGCGATAGGCGAGAACGAAACCGACCAGTTCGCGCTGCGTGGCCGAGTAGGTTCCGTTTACGGGCCACATCCGGCCGATATCACTGACGTAATAGCGGTAGTCGGGCGCGTAATCCATCAGCACCAGGTCGCCCCCATCAAGCATTCGTTGATTTCGGTAATAGTGAGGATTATTGATGTTTGCCGTGCCCGAAGCGGTAATGGAACGGTACGCCTCCAGCCTGGCTCCATTCAGCAGAAAGATATACCGGGCCGCGGCGTCCAGCTGATATTCGTACACGCCGGGACGCGTGCTGCGAATGGCTTCCATCATGCCGAGCCCGGCCAATTGCGACGCACGGCGGATCAGCGCGATTTCGCGGGCGCTCTTCACGCTGCGGAGTTCATCGAGAATGGGAGTCAGATCCAGCACCTTTGTGCGCGGATAGCGCGCCCGCAGCAGTTCCACAAAGCGGGCCTCGCGCGGCAGCCGGCCATCCCAATAGTCTGAAGCAACGCTGGCGTTGGCGGCGATCAGTTCCAGGCGGCTCTGTGAAGTGACTTCGGCGGGAGCAAACGGCGCATAGATTGTGCCCACCGGGATCTTGATCCATTCGCCGCGCATCTCATCCGTACTTGCCACTTCATCCGCGCCGGTGAGCGTACGCGCAAGATCGGCGTCCGCCGCGGAAAGCGTCTTACCTTCAGAGGCCTCCAGGCGAGCGTTGCGTGGCGGGAGGAACAGTGTGGTCTTGCGGCGGCGTCCATCGAGCAGTAGGTAAGAGTGCGGGGTTTCGACGCCGCACAGATAATAAAACTCATTCGACTGCCGGGGCACCTGAAAGCCTTCAGTCATCGAAACGCCCTGCAGTACGGCGACGCTGTCGTTTCCAATCTTGTCGTAGATCCGCTGCCAGCGGGACTGGAACTCTTCCGGAGGAAAATCGGTCTGGTAGGCGGGGCGGTCCGCGGCGGAAGCCAGCACGGGCATTAGCAAACACAGGACCGTCAGACACTGTTTCATAAGGAATCCAGGTAATGCTGTTCGGGCTGCTCGCGCAGCCGCGCGGCTGCCATCTCCGCCGTGATATCCCGTTGCGGCATGGCGAGCAATTCATAGCCAACCATGAATTTTTTTACCGTGGCAGATCGAAGCAACGGAGGAAGGAAGTGCACATGGAGGTGCCATCCCGCTTGCGGCTCGTCATTTGTCGGCTTCTGATGAATGCCCATGGAGTAGGGAAAGGAAGTCTGGAAAAGATTGTCGTATCGCGTTGCCATCCGCTTCAAGATATCCGCCAGCCCTTCGCGGGCGGGGCCGTTGAGGTCCGCTAAAGATCCGGCGTGCATCTTGGAAATCAACATTATCTCAAACGGCCATATCGCCCAGAACGGAGTCAGGGCGAGGAACCAATCATTTTCGCAGACGATCCGTTCCTTCGATTGGAGTTCCAACGCGACGTAGTCGCACAGCAGGCAGGTTCCGAGATTGGTGAGATATTCATTCTGCGATTGCGCCTCTTTGGCAATCTCATTGGGGAGCGATTCGTTTGCCCAGATCTGGCAATGCGGGTGTGGGTTGCTGGCGCCCATCATTTCTCCGCGGTTTTCAAAGATCTGTACGTTTTGGATAAATGGCACCGCGCCAAGTTCCCCGTATTGGCTGGCCCATACATCCACGACACCACGAATTTCCGACGTAGCCATTCGTGCCAGTGTGAGGCTGTGATCGGGCGAGAAACACACCACACGACTGACTCCGCGTTCCGTCTCGGCCACCAGAAGGCCGCGGTCGTTAATGGCTGCGGGAGTTGTGTCCGGCCGTAACGCTGCGAAGTCGTTTTCGAAAACAAAGGTTTCGTTGTATTCGGGATTCCGTACGCCGCCGTGCCGGGCATTGCCGGGGCACAGGTAGCACGCCGGGTCATAGGGAACGCGAGCGTGTGGGGCCGGGTCCTCCACCTGTCCCTGCCAGGGACGTTTGGTGCGCTGCGGCGACACCAGGACCCATTCCTTCGTCAGCGGGTTATACCGCCGGTGCGGTTGATCGTTCCAGTTGAGCATGTATTTTCGTCATCCACGATTGTGCATGAGACGAACGGAAAAAGGGCGTCCCAATCGCTCGGGACGCCCTTTGGTTTACTTTACTTCTGTTATCTTCGCTTAGAACTGGAAGCGAAGTCCCATTTGCAACTGGCGGGGGTTTCCAACCGTGCTGGTGATGGAACCCACCTGGGCATTGCCAATACTCGCGTTCGGCAATCCGAATTGCGGATGGTTGAACACGTTGAACGCCTCGGCACGGAATTCGAACCGCATCTGGTCCTTGATTACAAAGTTCTTGAACAGAGACATATCCCAATTGGTGCGGCCCGGTCCGAACAAGCTGTTGCGGCCGGCGTTGCCGTAGGTATACGGGGCAGGTGTAGCGTAAGCGCTAGGATCGAACCAGCGCTGCAGTGTCTTCGGATAGCTGACCGTGCCCACCACGTCCGGACGGCTGCCGGTACCGTTCGTGGTTGACGTTTGAAGGACCGGAGAGAACGGCTGACCAGTCTGAATCGTCAGGATTCCGTTGGTCTGCCATCCGCCGATGACGTAGTCTACGATGCCGCCCTTGTTGAGGAAATCCTTCCCCTTGCCGAAGGGCAGTTCGTAGAGATAGCTGACGGTCAAGCGGTGACGCAGATCGATGATGGAATTGCCGCGCTCCGCCGCTAGGTTACGCGGGTCCTGCGGTTGCGGGCCGGCTGCTCCGCCACCGAATTCCAGAACCACGTTGTCGATTGCGTGAGACCAAGAGTATCCCACCAAGCCGCTCAAGCCTTTCTTGAGGCGTTTGTCGATTGTCAATTGCCCTGCGTAGTAATTGCTCAATCCGTCTGAGACGTAGTAGTTCACACCGGACAAATCAGGGAGAACCGGATAGAACGGCCGCCGGGTATTGAGCGCTGCGGCCGAGGGGATGGGCTGATTCGCATCATACACGTTATACAGATGCCGGCCCAGGTTGCCTACCGCGGCAGCCCTGATCAAAAGCGCCCAGGGGGCGATTTCGTGCTCAACGGCCAAGTTGAACTGATAGGCAGCGGACGGACGGAAGTTCGAGGACACCGCATTGACGGTGCCAAATGGTTTGTTGGCATCGTTGAAATTGGGAGACTGCAGCGCCGGGAAGCCGTCGCTGACGCGCTGGCCCACGTTGATGTCTCCGGGAGTGATGTTGATGGTCGAACCGAAGGGGATATTCCGGAACAGCCGCAGACTGCTTCCTTCATTTCCGGCCGGATTGTAGAACATTCCGAAACCACCGCGGATTACGGTATTAGGCAGCACCTGATAGGCAAATCCAGCCCGCGGCCCAAAGTTCTTGTAGTACGGCTTAACGCCTACATACTTGTCGGCGCCATTCACACCGGCGATATCGATCTTCGCCGTGGTCACGTTGAAATTGGCCCAGCGATTCGCGACTTCACTGAATGGGCTGTAGTAATCCCAACGCAGGCCAAGATTGAGAGTGAGTTTGCGGGTGATCCGCCAGTCATCGGCAAGATACACTCCGAACTCACTGCCCCGCTCGCCGGGCCAGTTGAAGGTGTAGTCGTGGCCGATCAGCGTCGGGTAGCCCAACAGGAAGCTCGCCATCGTGTCGCCACCCGAGCCTTGCCGGGAATCAGTGAAGGCCGGCGAGAAATTGAACCGCCCGTTACCCATGTTGGTCTGATACACGGTGAGTTGGCGGCGGCGGAAGTCGACGCCCCATTTCAAGGTGTGTTTACCGACAGTCATGCTCATGTTGTCGATGTACTGGAACGTATTCTCGCGGCGGAAAATGGGCAGCGACCGCGTCTGGCCGATACCGAAGTAATTCGAAGGCGAGAAGATGGGGAAGTTTTGCTCGGAAGGAGTTACGTTCGAATTCGGGATTCCGAACTTGTTGCCAAGCGCTCCGCCAGGCTCATACTGATCGGCCGTATAGTCTGCGCGAAAGCGGTTATAACCCATGCGGAACTCATTCACCAACCGCGGGCTGATGACTCTCACATAGCTGAACACCGCGTGTTGCGCGGGTTGAAAGGCCGTGCCTGCGAAGGAGCCTTCGTCACCGAGGTTGATCGGCTTCGACAATCCCGGGAGGGTAGCCGGCGGCAGGGTGCTTGGCACCTGCGTTTCGGTATTTTGAATGGAGTAACGGGCGAAGATGCTGTCCTTCGAGGAAACCTGATGATCCACGCGGACATCACCCTGATTCCAGTTCTGGTGCTGCACGATATTCGCCAGATAGTTATTCAAACGGGCGGAGCTTGTGGGGACCGGGTAGGCGTTAATCAGAAGCGCCGTCTTCGGGTCGAACCGGCTGGCCGGAATCTGGTTGTTCGGGAACTGGGTACGGATGAAGCCGGTGCCGTTGGGGTTTGCGCGCGTCGTCAGCGGATCATAAATCGCCGCCGCTTCGCTGAAATCACCCTTGCGCATCAGGAGTGTGGGTACGTTTCCCAGAGCAAGGCTCTGCGAGTCGCGGCGATACCCTTCAAAGTCCACAAAGAAGAAGGTCTTGTCTTTGCCGCTGTAGAGTTTCGGTATCACAACCGGCCCGCCGAAGGATCCACCGTATTGGTTCAAGCGGAAAGACGGGAACGCCGTACCTTTCGGACTGAAGAAATTGCGCGCGTCCATGGCGGAGTTGCGCAGGAATTCGAACAGACTGCCGTGCAGCTGGTTGGTGCCGGACTTCGTGATCACATCCACTACCGCTCCGGAGTTGCGGCCGATGTCGGCGCTGTACAGGTTTGTTTGAATCTTGAACTCGCGTACGGATTCGACGGCCGGGCGCAGAACAATTGACAGCGTCAGCCGTTCGTTGTCGTCGATACCATCAAACAGGAAGTTGTTGGAGCCTTCGCGGTTTCCGTTCGAAAAAATTTCGGTACCGGGACGGCGGTCGTCCGGCCGGGTGCCGCTCATGATGGTTCCCGAGGCGGCAAAACCGACGCCAGTGACTCCCGGGCTTAGAACGGCCAATTGAATGAAGTTGCGTCCATTTAGCGGCAACTGGTTGACAAGCTTTTCGCTGACTACCGTTCCGAGGGAAGACGCTTCGGATTGCAACTGCGGAGCTTCCGCAGTTACTGAAATTTCTTCGGATACCTGCCCAATCTGCAGTGTGAGATTCAGTTGAGCCTGCTGGTTGATTTGAAGGCTAAGCCCTTTCTGAACCAGCTTCTTAAATCCCAATGCTTCCACGGTGATCAAATAGTCGCCGGGTGGCAGCAGGGGGATTACGTAATTTCCAGTGGGGTCGCTCACCGTGGTCTTGGAAACGTTGGTAGCGGAGTTTGTGGCTGTTACTTTGGCGCCGGGGAGATTGGCGCCTGTGGAGTCGAGAACTGTACCGCTCAATTCGGCTGATGCAACTTGGGCGGACACGGGTAGACATAATGCGCTAAGCAGCGCAACAAAAATACAAAATTTCAACACGGAAAACACCTCATTTTAGTAGCAGACGTGACTACTGCCCGAAACTTTACTGTCATTGTACAACGTTGCGAAGCCGCAAGTGGCTTCTTTCGTTAGTACTAGCCCGCCTATGCCACTTCGGCAGCGGGCTAGAACAGTGCGGTCGGCTGGCGAACCCAGGTCTTTTTCTTGTCTGCTGTAATGGCATCCATGTCCTTCAAGTAGGCGGCCGCCTGCGTCAGAATATGATGCAGGTCGTTCCCCACGCTGATGAAGGTGAAGCCTTTGTCAAGGAACTCACCGACGCGGGATGTCCCAAATAGAAACAAGCCGAGAATCACTCCGTTCTTCTGGGCTTCGCCAATGAGGCTCTGGGTAGCCGCGTTCAACTCAGGCGACGTGTACATGTGCGGGAACTCGTATTTCTCGTACAGCCCCATGGACATACAGAGGTCGTTCTGTCCGAGGAAGAGAATGTCCACGCCGGGAACAGCGGCGATTTCCGCAATATTCTCGATGCACGACGCGGTTTCCACCTGCAGCGCGACCATTATGTTGTTGTTTGCATTGCCGGCATAGCCGAGCAGCCCGGCCTTGTTCATGCTGCGCTGCGGGAAGTAGACCGAGCGCGTGCCGGCAGTGGGATAACGACAGCAGCTGATGGCTTCCCTGGCTTCCTGCGCGGTGTTGATGTAAGGCACAAGCACGCCGTCGGCGCCGAGGTCAAGCGCTTGTTGAATACCTGCGCGATCCTGGTAGCCGCCCACACGAACCATCGACTTCGCGCCTCCGCTCGAGATGGCGCAGAGCATGGCGGAGAGTTTCTCGTGATCCATTGGCCCGTGCTGCGTATCCACCAGCAGCCAGTCATAGCCGGTGTGAGCTAACTGTTCCGCAACGGTGGGACTGTGTGAATTGAGGAACAAGCCCATCTTCGGCGCGCCCTCGCGCAACTTCTTCTTGAATTCGGCCCCGGACAAGGTGGGGTTGGACATGGCAGACTACTCCTTTGAGTGAAACTAGCGTTCGAATGAGGATGAGGAATCCTCTTGAATATACCCAAAGGAAGGGGTTGGAATCAAAAGGCGGGTCTGGGGGCTAGATATCGCGGTGCATTCGTTCAGCCCAGTGCAGGAACCTCACCAGTTCGTGCCGCTGCGTCCAGGCGAAGCGCCAAAACTGGCCGGCGGTAATCTGGTCCGCGTGCCAGCCCCAGTAGGTTTCAATGCGCCAACGCAGGTAGGGACTCCTCCAGGGTGCGAGGCGGTAGCCTCTGGTGGCCTTCCAAAGAAAGCGGATCAAAATTCTACCTGGATGTTACCTGGGCTGACTTCGAAGTGTTCTTTGCCGGCACATCGGGCGTGGCATAGTATCCGGTTCGCGTACGAACGGCCGGCTTCCCGGGGGCGTTGACCGCCACTCGAACCGGGCGGAAGCCACCATCGAAATTCTGATTCAGCGGATTATATTCGATGATGTACTGGCTGCGGATTTCACCCGCAATCCCGACGGTCACCTTGTCCACGTCGGCCAATTCTTTCGGAAAACTGGCGGAGGCGCCGGAGGCATCTGCCAGAACCTGCAAGGCGTGTTTGGCCCGGTTGGCGTCGCGCTTAGACTCCTCACTCAGCAGCCCCACCATATATAACAGCACTTCACTCTTTTGCGCCTTTTGCACAAGCCGTTCCAGCGTCATGGCGGTGGAACTGGCATTGTCGTCGCCATCGGTAATCACCACAATCACCTTCTTGCTGTGCTTTCCCTTTTCCTTCAGGTAGTCGATGGTGGTGCTGATGGCATCGCGCATCGCCGTGCCGCCGCGTGAATCGATTCGCGTCAGCCCTTCTTCCATCTTCTTCACATCGCTCGTGAATTCCACATCCTGAAAGGCCTCGTCGTTGAAATTGACGATAGTGACCTCATCGCGGGGGTTGGACGCCTTCACCATGTCGAGGGCTGCGGTCTCCACCTTCTTGCGCTTGTCCCGCATGCTGCCGCTATTGTCGATGATCAGACCCAGGGAGACGGGAACGTCTTCGCGGGTCACCTTCTTAATCGGTTGTTCGATCTTCCCTTCAAACACCTTGAAGGCGTCTTTCGGAAGGGTTGTCATCAAGTGCCCGCCCTTATCCACCACGCTGGCATGCAGAACCACCAGGCGCGTGTCGGATCGGAAAACAGTTCCCGCGGCTTCCTGTGCGCGGAGTCCCGGCGTAAACAGAAACGGCACTAGAGCCGCTACCGTAAACAGCGGCAGCATCTTATTGAACAGGTGCATAATATCCAAGACGATAAAAAACCTTTAACGGAGGCAGACCGCGCGGCTGTTGAATGGTCACCTTCACCCGGCGATACTTTCCGTCTTTCTCGAGGTTGGTCGGCGTGTATCCCAGCACGTACTGATTCCGCAATTCAATTCCTATCTTCGCAGCAACATCCGGTAGTTCGTTCAAATTCTCCACGGCGTATTGGCGTCCACCCGTCTGCTCCGCCAGTTCCGTCAGCAAACCTGGTCCGGAAAGCTCTTCCGCCGTCCTTCCGCGGCCCGCCATCGATTCGTAGATTCCGATGCCGTACACTTGGACGTCCGTCTCACGCACGAGTTTCTTGATTTCGCTCTCCGTATAGCGGCTGCTGTTGTCGCCGCCGTCGGAGATGATCAGCACCGCTTTTCGCGGATTGTGCGCCTTTTTCATCTGTTTCATCGCCAGATACAAGCCATCCAGCAGCGCCGTCCGCCCCTTCGCCTGCGTAAACGTCAACCGGTTCTGAATCTCTTCGGTATTCGTTGTAAATCCAGTCACCAGTTCGGGCTTGTCATTAAACTGCACGAGGAAAAACTCGTCCTCTGGATTTGCCGTTTTGAAAAACTGCGCCGCCGCCTGCCTCGATTTCGCCAGCTTGTTCCCCATGCTCCCGCTGCAATCGAAGACCAACCCAACCGATAGCGGCGCGTCCTCGCTGGAGAACTGCGTAATGGTCTGTTCCACCTTGTCTTCGCCCAGCTTGAAGTGTTCCTTTTCCAGCCCGGTCACGAACCGGTTCAACGGATCGGTAACGGTGACATTGATGAGAACGAGCGTGGTATCCACCCGTATACTCGCCTGCCGGCTGTCTTTCTCCGTGGCAGCGGCTCCAGGGGACGGCTTGATGCGAGGCTCAATGGCAACTTTGGGTTCTTCCGGAAGGATTGCCGCCGATTTCTTGACCTTTTTATCGGCCGCGAATGCGGTGAATGCTGCCAATGCAACAACGAGGGCGAGGCCGCTGGCGATGTACTGTCTTGCGTACTGCTTGGGGCGTGTCACGACCTAATCTCCTCGCGTCGTGTATATGAACAATTCGAGTATAACATGCAGGCTTTTTATGCTATGATCGAACGTGCCAACGCGTATTCTGGGCGTCATTCCTGCCCGGTTTGCCTCCACCCGATTTCCTGCAAAAGCCCTCGCCCGGATCTCCGGCAAAAGCATGCTCGAACACGTCTTCGAACGGGCTTCCATGGCGCGATATCTTACGAATGTAGTCATTGCAACGGACGACCAGAGGATTTACGACGAAGCGCGGAGATTCGGGGCCCCTGTCCGCATGACGCGTGCCGATCATCTTTCGGGTACGGACCGGGTGGCAGAGGTAGCGTCCGCGGATAACGCACAAATTGTGGTCAATATTCAGGGTGATGAGCCGCTAATCGATCCCGCCGCCATTGACGCCGCCGTGCTTTCCATCCTCGACTATCCCGAAATCCCGATGGGCACCTTGAAGAAAAAGATCGAGGACCCCGCCGAGATAGATAATCCGAACGTCGTCAAGGTAGTGACCAATTTAGCAGGCGACGCTATCTACTTTTCCCGTGCAACCATACCGTATCTCCGGGGCGGAGATTCCACTCGATTCAAGCACATTGGCCTCTACGTTTACCGGCGCGACTTTCTGCTGGGCTACTCCGATCTTCCGGTTGGCCCGCTGGAAAAAGCGGAATGCCTTGAGCAATTGCGGGCGCTGGAAAACGGCCATACCATTCGTGTGGCTGAAACTGAATACGAGTCCATCGGGGTAGATACCCCGGAGGATTTTGAACGCGTATCGAAACTGTACGAGGCATCCCTTCTGCAAAATGGCTAAATACATATTCGTCACCGGCGGCGTCGTTTCTTCCCTTGGGAAGGGCATCGCCGCCGCCTCTATCGGCTGTCTTCTGGAAAGCCGGGGACTCCGCGTTACCCTGCAAAAATTCGACCCCTATTTGAATGTCGATCCCGGCACGATGAGCCCGTTTCAGCATGGCGAGGTGTTCGTCACCGACGATGGCGCCGAGACCGATCTCGATCTTGGCCACTACGAACGTTTCACGCACGCGCATCTGACCCAGAGCAACAATGTAACTTCCGGCCGTATCTACGAGCAGATCATCGCCCGGGAACGGCGCGGAGACTACCTGGGCAAAACAGTCCAGGTAATCCCGCACGTCACCAATGAGATCAAGGCTGCCATGCGGCGCGTATCGGCGGATGTGGACGTGGTCATCGTAGAGATCGGCGGAACCGTGGGCGATATCGAGTCTCTCCCGTTCATTGAAGCTATCCGCCAGATGAGGCATGAAGTGGGCCGTGACAATGCCATTTTCGTGCATGTCACCCTCGTGCCGTGGATCGCCGCCGCACAGGAGATGAAAACCAAGCCGACCCAGCATAGCGTCAAGGAACTGCGCGCCCTCGGTATTCAGCCCGATATCCTGCTCTGCCGCTCGGAGCGCCCTCTCTCGCAGGACGTCAAGGAAAAGATTGGGCTGTTTTGCGACGTGGCGCCCCAGGGCGTCATTACCGCCCGCGATGTGGATTCAGTCTACGAGGTGCCATTAGGTTTCGCTGAGCAAAAGGTGGATGAGACGGCTCTTCACCTGCTGCATCTGGAAGCGAAACCCAGAAACATGGTGCGCTGGACGGAGATGATCGACCGTCTGAAGAATCCCGTCCGTACGGTGGAAATAGGACTGGTAGGCAAGTATGTCGAGTACGAGGATTCTTATAAGAGCCTGAAGGAAGCCCTGCTGCACGGCGGACTGGAGCATGGCGCGAAGGTCAACATTCACTGGATAGAGGCGGAACATCTCACCTGGCCTGATTGCAATCGCCAGTTGACGAAGTACGACGGCATTCTGGTTCCCGGCGGTTTCGGCAAGCGCGGGATTGAGGGGATGATTCATGCCATCCGTTTCGCGCGGGAAAACAGGGTGCCTTATTTCGGCATTTGCCTGGGCATGCAGACCATGGTGATCGAGTTTGCGCGAAACGTCTGCGGCCTGGCCGACGCCAACTCCACCGAGTTCGATCAGGCAACGGAACAGCGTGTAATCTACAAGCTCCGCGAGTTACGGGGCGTCGACGAACTCGGCGGCACCATGCGGCTGGGCGCCTACCCGTGCCAGCTGGCCGAGGGAAGCTTCGCACGCGAGGCCTATGGGCAGGCCGAAATCAGCGAGCGCCACCGCCATCGCTACGAATTCAACCGCGAGTTCGAACCGGTTCTCACCGCCCACGGACTGCGGCTGACCGGCGAAACGCCCGACAAGGTGTACGTCGAAATCTGCGAGATTGCGAATCACCCTTGGTACCTGGGCTGCCAGTTCCATCCTGAGTTCAAGTCGAAACCCCTGGAACCGCATCCGCTGTTCAGTGCTTTTGTCGGAGCGGCGCTTCACCATCGCAAGGGGCAGCTGGATCTCGAAGAGTCGCCGGAATTGCTGGTAGCCTCTCCGTCTCATGCCGATTGAGTTCGGGACGGGCTCTCCGCTCGGGCTGATTGCGGGTCCCTGCGTAATAGAGAGCGAAGAGCATGTCCATTTTCTGGCCCATGAAATTCGCAAAATCGCTGGGGATTTCATCTTCAAGGCTTCCTTCGATAAAGCGAACCGCAGCAGCAGCGCTTCCTACCGCGGGCCAGGATTCAAGGAAGGCCTGCGTATTCTGAGGGGCCTTCGCCAGACACGTTTCGAGGTGTTGACGGACATTCACGAACCCGGGCAAGCGGACCTGGCGGCCGAAGCCGTTGACATCCTGCAGATCCCTGCTTTTCTCTGCCGGCAAACCGACCTGCTGACAGCGGCGGGCCGCACCGGGAAGATCGTGAACATCAAGAAAGGGCAGTTTGTTTCGCCGTACGACATTCGCCATGCGGCGGACAAGGTTGCCTCGACCGGAAACAACCGCATCATTCTTACGGAGCGCGGTTCGTCTTTCGGCTACAACAATCTGGTGGTGGATATGCGCGGACTGGTAATCATGCGCGGCCATGGGTACCCGGTCGTTTTCGACGCGACGCACAGCGTGCAGTTGCCCGGCGCGGCCGGCAACGCCTCCGGCGGCCAGCCGGAATTCATTGCACCGCTGTCCCGTGCGGCGGTTGCGGCAGGGGTGGACGGCGTATTCGTCGAAGTCCATGAGAATCCGGCGAAGGCGCTGTCGGATGGTGCAAACGCGTTGCGCCTGGACCTGCTGGGCAGCTTGCTGGAAAGCTTGCGGCGAATCCGCCGGGCAGCCCTAGAGCCCGCTTAAGAAGGCGCGAACTAAAAACATTGCCATCTGTCCACGTGTAGTGGACGCCGTACCGCAATATTGCGTAGCAGAGCAGCCGGAAGTAATTCCTAGGTCCCGCATTTTCTGAACGAATGGGAACTCCGTGGCGCCTGAACCAACGTCCAAAAAATAGGGAGTTTGCGTGTAGGAGAAGTTGTTTCCGTACTTGCTCCGGATCAGGAACACTCCCATCTGCGACCGCGTTACCTGGGCTTCCGGGCAATAGAGCGCCGGCGTGGCTGAACATCCGGCGGTGATTCCCAGTTCCTTCATTTTTTGGATGTACCGGAAGAACGGGTGAGATACCGGCACATCGTCAAAGTACGGAATGCTGCGGGAATCGAATTGATCGGTACCCAGAACGCCGCGGATCACGAAAACTGCCATCTGCCCGCGCGTCGTCGCGTCACCCGGGCAGTACTGCACCGTGCTGCAGCCGGACGTGATCCCCTTGCTTTTGATCAGGTTTGCGTAGTCGGAAAGCGGATCTTCGACAGGTACGTCGCTAAAAACAGTGGTGGCGTAGTAAGGAGATTGAATCACCTGCATCGCGAGCGTGCCTGAGGTAACGGTCGTGGCCCGGGCCAGGTAGGAGGAATTGACCTGCGCTGTCAGGGTTTCGGTCCCTCCGGCGGGCACCGTGTTCGCACTCAGACCAAGCCAGGCCGCGTGGCTCACAAGGGGCCAGGAACAGGCGCCCGGCTGCGGCAGCAGCAGGGATCTGGGGCCGCCAATGCCGGGAAGGGTTACCGCCTGCGGAGGCAATGGACCAGCGCACACGCTGGAAGGCGGGACCGCTGAGGCCCCCGCCGTCCCGGATTGCGTCAGTAGAAGGCGGGTAGAGCCAATCGAGATGGCCGCCGTACGCGCAACTGTAGAGGAATTCGCATCCAGGGTGAAACCGGCGCTACCCGGTCCTGTTCCCGCGAAAGCCCCCGCCCAATGCAACCAGGCGCTACCCGAGACAAGCTGCCAGCCGCACTTTGCAGCGGAAGCAACCGTAATGGATCCACTTCCGGCAGCAGAGCTAAACTGCGTTACCGGAGACGACAGCTCATAACTGCAACCCAGGATCGGGCCCAGAGTCGAGAGCGCGGCGGCAAATTTGCCATAGACCGCATTAGCGAAGGAGGGATTGCAGGGACTAAGGAGCGTACCTTCCGCTCCTCCAGTCAACGTTCCCACGATCTGGCCGCTTTGCGAAATCAAGGGGGAACCGGAAGATCCAGGCTCGGTGTAGCCTTGCCCCGGATCAAAACGCACGAAGAGATTCTTGTCAGCGGGCATCAGTTCGCCTTCGATGTTCGCTACCTGCGCCCTGTCGCGCGTCCCGAAGCTGATCCGCTTGGAGTTCGGAGCGCTGCCGTCAAGGACATGCCCTGGATGATGAATCGCCACGACTGCTGCGCCGGTAGCCGGTTCCGCTCCCCCCGCCCACGGGAGAAATGCCGATCCCGGCGGGGGGGCGGCCGACAGCAGCAGGAGGCTAAAGTCCCCCTGGGCGATAGGAGCGCTCGCGAGGTATTGCGCGCCGGAGACCTTGGGAACCGAAAAGTAGTCCGGCGCCACCCCATTGCAAGTCGCCGCCTGGTATTGGAAGTGAGCCACCACGGTGCGCGCCGTGGCACTGTCGCCGACGCAGTGGTTGGCCGTCGTGAAATAAGGCTGGCCGCTATTGCCTGCATCGGCTATCAAAGATCCCGAGCAGAGATAAGATGCGCCGGCCGTCGTAAACAGGATGCTGGCGACCGCGCTCGCCTGCGTGGACCATTGCGCAAAACAGGCTACGTCCGGGCTGCAGGTATTTTGAACTTGAGCCGTATTGGAAGTCACCGTGCCGAGTTGTGCGCTCGCTACATCCGCTGGACCGTCTGCTACGGGACTCAGCGCCGCCGGTTTAGCCGGAGCCAGGGGTTCACTCACCAGGTGTGAGATCTGATCGACCGCGAACGGCGGCCGGGAGTTCGGCTCGGCTGGCGGTCCGGCGGGTGCGAACTCTAATACAATCTCCTCTCCCGGAACGGCTTCACTCCAAAACTCGCCGTCCTGAAAGGGACCGCCAGCCTTATAAGGGCCAACGTAGCGCCCTTCGCTCACCGCTGTACCTTTGGGGTAAAGCCAGACCTGCCCGTCGCCCACCTGAAATTTCCGGAAATGGACTCGCATTCCCCAGGCGCGCGGGGAACGGAGGGAGACGCGCCAGACGCTTTGCCCGTCGGCGAGCGTCGTCCACTCGCCGCGTTCCAGAAAGCGTGGGGGGATCGTTCGTCCGAGCCCGACCGCGCGAACGCCTTGGTGTTTTGGCTGCGGAGGGGCGGCATCCGCAGCCAACGGAGCCAGTTCCGCGACAGGAGCATCCGGCAGAGGCTTTGCATTTCGGGCGGATAAAGGTCGCTTCGGACCCTGCGCGAAAGCAACAGTCATGCAGGCAAGGGAGATGACGGTGTATCGGTACATAAATTACCTGAAATCTTGCTTACTATTTGAATTGTTATGTGTATTTTTACATACATTTCTTGGGGGTGGCGATGAGCACACCCATGGCAGCGCTAAGTGCGCTTTGGCACCGCCAAATCTACCATGCACCAAACCTGCGCCGGATGGTAGCATCGGCATAATGCAAATTGATCCCGGTCCGATTCTACAGACGGCTTTTGCTTTCTGGTCGTCCAAAGTTCTTCTTACCGCAGTCGAGTTCGGAGTATTCACGAAACTCGGCGACCGCCGCTTGACCGGCGCCGAACTGGGCGCTGAGCTCGGCCTGCACCCGCGCGCCATCAGCGACTTCTTTGACTCTCTGGTGGCCCTGCGCTTCCTCGAGCGCGAGGGCGACGGCCCATCCGCGAAGTATTGCAATACCCCGGCCGCCGCGATGTACCTTGACAGCACACAACCTCGGTACGTCGGCGGAATTCTGGTGATGCTCAATGCGCGGCTCTTCAAGTTCTGGCACGACCTGCCCGAAGCCTTGCGCACGGGAAAGCCGCAGAATGAGGTCAAACATGGACATAAAGGTATGTTTGAAGAGCTATACGAGGAACTGCCGAGACTCGAACAGTTCTTAGGCGCGATGACCGGGCTTTCACGGATCAACTTCGAGGCGTTTGCGGCCAAGTTTGATTTTTCAAAATTCAAAACGCTCTGCGACGTCGGCGGCGCAACGGGCCTGCTGTGTATGGAAGTGGCCAAGGCGCATCCGGACCTGCAGTGCACTTCCTTCGATCTACCGCCAGTGGAGCCTATCGCACAAAGACATATTGCCGCCGCGGGGCTGAGTGATCGCATTCGCACAGCTTCCGGCGATTTCTTTAAAGACCCATTGCCGAAAGCGGACGTGATCACCATGGGCATGATTCTCCACGACTGGAATCTGGAAAAGAAGATGCATCTGATCCGCGCGGCGTACAATGCGCTGCCGCCGGGCGGGGCGTTTGTGGCCATAGAGGCGCTGATTGACGACGGCCGCCGCGAAAACCTTTTTGGTCTGCTGATGTCCTTAAATATGCTCATCGAATTCGGCGATGCCTTTGACTATTCCGGGGCGGACTTCCGCAAGTGGTGCGAGGAAGTTGGCTTCCAACGCTTCGAGGTAATTCATCTTGCGGGCCCCTCCAGCGCCGCGATCGCATACAAGTAGTCGAACCCTGCGCAGCCGGTCAGCCTTACCTGCCGTTGACAATGCGCACCAGGCCACTGACCACCGTCTGCAAGGATTCGGCCTGTGCCCGCAATTCCAACGCCGCGGCTGCGCTTTCCTCAGAGACCGCCGCCGTCTGTTGCGTGCTGCCTTGCATCATAGTGACCGCCTGGGTGATTTGTGAAATCCCAGTGAATTGCTGTGCGCTGGCTGCGTTGATCTTGATGGCCAGAACGCGCACCTGCTCCCAGCCCGATTGGATGGAGGACATCGCTTCGGAAGCCCTGCCAACTTTGGAAGCCCCGGTGGCGGCCACGGCAACCGAATTTTCCACTAGTGTTGCCGTATCCCTGGAAGCGTCCGCCGAACGATGCGCGAGTCGGCGCACTTCATCGGCGACTACGGAGAACCCCATTCCAGCCTCACCGGCCCTGGCGGCCTCGACTGCGGCGTTCAAGGCCAGAATGTTCGTCTGAAACGCGATCCCGTCAATCAGCTTATTCACTGCGGCGATCTTGTTGGTGGATTCGCCGATCTCGGTGGTAGCCCGGACCACGTCGGCCAGCGTTTCCGATGCCCGGTCAAACTCGCCTTCGTACTTGGTGACCACATCGGCAGCAGCGGCGGAACTGCTCTTACATTGCATGCCTGAATTACTGATTTCCTCCGCCGCGGCCGAGGTCTGCTCCAGAGCCGCTGCCTGTTGGGTGGACGAATTTGCCAGCCAGTCGCTGGAGGACGCCACTTCCTTGGCCGCCTGAGACACCGCATCGGCAGCCGCGGTTACCTCATAGACGACGGTGGCCAGTTGCCGCAGCAGCGGCGCCAGCATGGTGGTCCATGCCACAGCCAGAAGAGTGACTACAGCGAGAAACAGCCCGATCTGCATGTAAATGATGCGATCCACCTTCGCATTCGCATCGAATTCCAGCAGCATCACCGCCTCGTTCGCGCTCGCCAGCAACGCCGGATTCACACGAATAATCTCATTGAGGCGGGAATCCTTTCCCGGTTTTTCCACGAGGCTGTCGATGGTCGCGCGAAAGGGCTTCCAGAGGTCCGACACAATTCGTAGTTGAGCCTGGATGGCGGGCTTGGGATGGCCCGGCAGGCCCAGTGCGGGGTCGCCTTCGAGGAGGCCGGTGAGCACCTTGTCGAACCGGTCGCGGCTCTGGCGAAGGATTTTTGGATCGCCTGTGCCCTCCGCGAGCAGGATCGCCTCTTTGGTCAGCTTCTGGCTCAACATCCTTTGCGCTCCAGCCAGATTGATAACGGCGTTATCCGCCCGGAGCTGCGTTAAGCCCCAGGACAGCAACGCCGTACCGCTGGCGCTGAGGAAAGTCACAGCAACCAAAAATGCCAGTAGTTTCTCTCGTAACCCGGTCATTCACCCTCCCGAGCCTTATCGGCCAGGGAGAGATTTTGTTAGTGAAAATTGAGAGTTCGGCTATTTTGCTGGGGGTGGCCGGGCTACTTTTGGGCCAGCATTGCGGCCCGCCGGGCTTCGTTCTCCCGCGTCAGATGCGGAGTCTGGCCAAGAATTCGCTGGATCACCATCAACTGCCCGCGATGATGCATTTCGTGCTCCTTGACGCTCATCAGCATGTCGAATCGCGATCGCGACGACGGATTCCCGCCCGGAGGAAATGTAACGACCTGGCTCAGGAATTCCTCCGATACTCCTTCCAACTGGGCAGCGAACTTTTCGCCCTCAGCCTCCAACAACTCCAGCAGTTCGGCCTTTGTGCGCGGCTTGCTTGCCTCCGCCATCACTCCTCTCATGAACTGCAGGAAATCGAATCCGTCCAGGTTATTCCGCCCTTTCAGGGTTATCTCCTGCTGAAAGCGGGCCGCGTGAGCTATATGGGCGAGGGTCTCTGCCACAGTACGGCTGCCTTCGGCCGGTCGAAAATTGTACTGATCCTCCGGAATTTCTTCCGCGATCCTGATTGTGTTTTTGCGGACTGTCCGGAAAGCCGCGCCGAGTTCGTTTCCGCCGTAATAAGTCATATGGGGAAAGTTTACCAAGTGGCGGTAACCTCAAGCGCCATCCGTTGGAATCGCCGTCTAACGGTCGATCATTCGCTGCGCCCCCTCGCTGTAGCGGGCTCCCTGCACGTTGATCCCGGATGTAGCGCTCTCGATTTCGCGAAGATCTCCGTCGCTGAGTTCAACGGCGGCTGCCGCGACATTCTCCTGCAACCGATGCAGTTTCGTCGTCCCCGGAATGGGCACCATCCAAGGCTTCTGGGCAAGTACCCAGGCGAGCGCGATTTGAGCGGATGTGCAGTTCTTGCGCTGAGCGATTGCCTCCAGAACCTCCACCAGCGCCCGGTTCGCTTTCCGTGCCTCCGGCGCAAAACGCGGTACTGTGTTGCGGAAGTCGGTGCTGTCAAAAGCGGTATTTTCATCAATCTTGCCCGTCAGGAAGCCTTTTCCCAGCGGACTGAACGGCACAAAGCCTATCCCGAGCTCTTCGAGGGTGGGGAGGATCTCCGCCTCCGGCTCCCTCCACCAAAGGGAGTACTCGCTTTGCAGCGCCGCGACGGGTTGGACTGTGTGCGCGCGGCGAATCGTTTGGACTCCTGCTTCGGAAAGGCCGAAGTACTTCACCTTCCCCTCCTGAATCAGGTCCTTCACCGCTCCCGCGACGTCTTCGATGGGTACACCGGGGTCAACACGGTGCTGATAGAACAAGTCGATGACATCGGTCCTGAGCCGCTTCAGCGAGGCCTCGGCAACTTCCTTGATGTGCGCTGGCCGGCTGTTCAGCCCGGTCTGTTTGCGGGTTTCCGGATCGAACCCGAAGCCGAACTTCGTTGCAATCACCACTTGGCCGCGCATGGGAGCGAGGGCTTCTCCCACCAGTTCTTCGTTGAGGAAGGGACCGTACACTTCGGCAGTATCGAAGAATGTGACGCCGAGTTCCACCGCCGACCTGATCACGGCGATCATTTCCTGGCTATCTTTGGGCGGACCGTATCCGAAGCTCATTCCCATGCACCCGAGGCCGAGCGCGGAAACTTCGAGTGTGCTCTTTCCAAGTTTGCGTTTCTGCATAAAGGCTCCTGAACCGCTTCTCACTCCTCAAGGGTAATATTGATTTCCTGGAAGGTGGCATCCTGCCGGTCTCTTGCCACAGT
The DNA here is from genome assembly GCA_040002435.1 of Bryobacteraceae bacterium. Lineage (GTDB taxonomy): Bacteria > Acidobacteriota > Terriglobia > Bryobacterales > Bryobacteraceae > JANXXV01. The sequence goes on along the minus strand of JBDUEM010000033.1, from coordinate 3,808 downwards.
ATCGAGTGCGCTGTGGCTCGGCCGTTCTACCGGGGCCCCGGACTGGACACGAAGGCTAGAGGGTGAGTAGGAATGCGATGAGCGCTTTCTTGTCGGCTTGACTCAAGTTCAATCCAAATTCGTGGCCTTTCACAGCCCGGGTCGGGCCAATACCCTTGAATCCGGTTGGGACGTAGTCATCTCGCAAACGGTGTTCATCAAACCCGTCCTCGAGAGTCGCGACCGACCCATTTTGCTCGAACGGTCCCCGATACCACACACCCTTCGGCGAAGGTACTTCGTAATATCCCGTGCCTCGCCTGGTCTTCATTGAGAGGAACGGGTCGGCGCCGACAACCACAGGCAGGATGTCGTAAGACTTCTTGTGCCCTTCTGGAATAAGGACTCGAGCCCCGATTCGCAAGGCGTCATCCGTGCCCCTAGATTTCCAGTAACACGCCAAACGCCCAAAGCGTATTGTCAGTGGTGGCAAAATACACGCGGCCGTTGGCCACAGTCACGCCCGTCAAGCTCCCCGGGGCCGTCACCTGTTTACCCGTGGAATACATCTCCTTGCCCGTGGCGCCGTCCAGCGCATACAGCGTCGCATGAGTGCCGCCCTTCGGCTTGTCGTCCTTACTGTAGTCTCCGGCGGAAAGCACAAAGACCAACCCGCTGGCAATTACCGGCGGCAGCGGAGAACTGATCTCCTTCGAAGTCCAGGCCGGCGTCAGCACCGTCTTCCCATTCGACTCCTCCAGCTTGAACGCTACGATGGAGCCGTTCGGCGAACCCCACACCGGGGCGAGCACCCAGCGCGTCCCGGCCTCATCCAGCCAGCTCGCCAGGGCCCCGCGAATACTGCGTCCGCTGGATGTCAATGACGGCGTCTGATACAACGCAGTGCCCAGAGCCTGCGAATCCAGCAAACTGAGCCGCCCATCGGCGCCCGCCGAGACAATCAGGTCGCGGTCCTTATAGGCGAATACCACGGGGGTCGCCAAACCGCCGGAACCGCCACTGCCGGAGAAGGATACCTTGGGCTTCAAGTCCTTCGGCGAGAGCGCCTGTACAGTCCCGGCATCGCTCTGCACGTAGATAGTGCCGTCCGTTCCGATCGCCAACCCGCTGGTGTTGACGTCGAAACTGCTTACCGTACCCTCCGCACTGTTCAGGTCGATGGCCCACACGGCGTTCTTCGCTCCACCGCAGCCACCCGCGGTGGTGGTATACACAACGCCATCCAGCAGCGTCAACCCCGACGTCTTTGCGCCCGGCGGAAGAAACTTCACCGGAGGAATCGCGTCCTCGCCGGTGGAAGTATTCACAAAGTGCAGCTTGCCATCGCTCGAAACCGCGAACGCCGGCCGAGGCGAAGCATTGTTGGCGGTCAACTGGATGCCGGCGATCGGCACACGCGGCCGCGATGCTGCAAAACTGAACGGAGTATTCAGCGAAGGCACCGCGGTAATGCCTGCTGGACAGGGCGCCGAGGTAGCGCCGGTTACGTCGTAGTGCTTGTGCCAGAAAACGCGGTTCAGATCCACATCGATGGACCAAAGATCGTCAGAGCCGGCGGCAACAAACGCCAGCTCTTTGAAACCCTTGTAGGAGATCAACCGCCCCATCACCACCGGCGGAGCCAGTGTTCGAGGGCCCTTCTCCTTAATGCCATCGAACTTCCGCTTCAACACAAGCTGGAAGTCCTTCACGTTTTCTTTGGTGATTCTGCCATCCGCCTTGGCCCAGCCCGTCCGTTGCGCGTCGCCGCCAAGTGTGGGCCAGTCCATGGCCACCTGCCCGTTCGCCATCGCCGAGCAAGCGAGAGTAATGACAGCCAGAGCCGAAGTCTTTTTCATGAACGAGTCTCCACTTAGTGGCCGGGTAGGCCGAAACAGTACAGGATGCTGTCAAACGTAGCGATGTAGACACGGCCATTGGCCACCGAGAGGCCGCTGAAATGGGTGAACGTCTTCAGCTCGTCACCGCTGTTGAAGAGCTCTTTGCCAGTCTGTCCGTCCAGCGCGTAGAGTCTTGCCTTGCCCGAGGCCTTGATACGCAGCGGGCTGTAATCAGCCAGTCCGCGGTCCGCGTATGCCTGCCGGGTATTTTCCCCATTGCCATAGGCGAACACCACGCCGTTGGCAATCACCGGAGGTTCGGCCTGGTCCATATCGCGGGACATCCACGCCGGTGTCAGTTGCAGCTTTCCGTTCTTGTCTTCCACCTTCAAGGCAACAATCGCTCCATGCGTCACGGGGCCATAGGAAACAGGAGGCTTAAAGTCCGGATGCACCGGCCCCCAGAACGGCGTCAACGCCCAGCGCGTTCCTTTGGAATCCTCCCAACTGGCCATGCTGCCCCAGATGCCGGCCGACTGGAAGTCGGTCTCTTCATTGCATAGCAACTGCGTACGGAACAACGGCGTCTGATGATTCTCGCCCCCGGCCGACTTCGTATCCAGCAGATACATGCGGCATTCCTTGCTGCCGGTAATCATCAATTCCCGGTTTTTGAACTTAAAGATGGAGGGAGTTACCTGCATATCGAGGTCGCGCTTCTGCAGCCACATCCAGTTGGAGGGAATGAAGTAGTCCTTTAAATTGAGTTCGCCGTCTTCCACGCGAACCCCGATCAGGCCATTGCCATACACCTTGTTCGCCGGATCGTAGCGGCCGTCACCGGTCGGCGCCCACGCGATTCCAGTCGAGTCCACCGCCGCTCCGGCGCGCCCCCACAAGCCGCCGCTGCGCGGATTGTAAGTCATCACTTTCTTCGCCGGGTCATTCAGCCTCACCGCCCAAATCTGATTCGGATTGCCGGCGCAGCCTTGCGAAGTAGTGGTGAAGATGATGCCGTCCCAAAGATTCAGTGAATATGATTTCCCGTTGGGATAACCGAACTGAAAGGGCGCGGCGACATCCTCGCCGTTGGCGACGTTGAGCGAATGCAATTTGCCATCGCCGGCTAGAGTGTAGACAGTCCTGTCGCCTGAGGCGTTCGGCGGGCCAATCACCGGAGTTGCCGTCAGCCCGGGCGGGCACAACGGATCGCCCGGCCTTCCTCTTCTCTCCGGCGTCGGATATTCGAAGTGCTTCTTCCAAATCAGCTTGCCGGTCTCGACGTCGATAGCGTAAATGTTATCCGAGATGCCGGCTTCAATCAGCACCTGTTTCACACCGCCGCCCGTGTTTACCTTCTCGATGATGAGCGGGGGGAACAGCGAATGCATCTCCTGCGGCACGTTGTCCAATTGGATTTTCCAAAGGACTTTCATGTTTTTGACGTTGTCCTTATTCAGGATCTTTTCATCCTGCTGCCAGTTGGTGCGCTGGGAGTTTGCCGCATCTGTGGGCCAATCCGCGGCGGACAGCAGAACAGAACCGGCCGCGACGGCAATCAAAAGACGAACGTTTCGCATAGTAAGAGCCTTGGGGAGCTTATGATCTTTCAAGATTGTATATCAACCCGCAGGGGATGGACCTAAAAGGAGAGCCTGTTCTTGTTCGCCTCAATCTTGGCCGCATCGATTCCCGGAACTTTCTGCAGGTCTTCCAGCGATTTGAAATCGCCCTTCTCCTCGCGCTGATGAACAATGGCGGCGGCCAGCTTGGCGGGCAGCCGGAGCGCTCCCTCCAGATCTTTCGCCGTTGCCTTATTCACATTGATCTTGATGGCGGGAGAGGTTTTCGAGAAGTTGGCCGCCAGGTAGTCCACCACCTGAAAGAACTCATCGTCAGTACCTGTGGCTCCGCGCTGAATCATGTCGTCAACCACAGTGGCCCATGTTTCGCGGGCTTCCTGCCGCCCGATTACCAGTTCCGCGGCA
>JBDUEM010000032.1:0-40279 GCA_040002435.1 Bryobacteraceae bacterium | reverse complement strand
GGCATCGGCCATCGTATCGGCCCGAAAGAACACCCAGCCCACACAAACCAGTCCAAATGTAAAGATGCCGGCGCGAATCCGGGATACGCGTTCCAGGGAAAGCAGCATTCCCTGATAGCCACCCCAAACCATGAACTTCCAACTGGCCCCGTGCCACAATCCACCCAGCAGCATGGTGATCATGATGTTCCGGTAAGTGGCCCAGTCACCGTGCCGGTTTCCACCCAGCGGGATGTAGAGGTAATCGCGGAGCCAGGACGAGAGCGACATATGCCAGCGCCGCCAGAAGTCGGTGATGCTTGTCGCGAAGTACGGATCGTTGAAGTTTTCGGGAAAATGAAAGCCGAACAGCGCCGCGCAGCCGATGGCGATGTCGGTGTAGGCCGAGAAGTCGAAGAAAATCTGGAAGGCGAACGCCAATGCGCCGGACCAGGCGGCCAGTGCGCCGGGATGCGCCGCTATGTCTCCAAAATACGAGTTGGCCACGGCTCCGAAGCGGTCCGCGAGAACCACTTTCTTCAGCATGCCAAGCAGGATCAGGAAACAGCCGCGGCTGAATGCATCCGGGGACGGCGGTTGCCAGTGATAGAGGTCACGGAAGAAATAGCGGGCGCGCACGATGGGGCCCGCCACAAGCTGGGGGAAGAAGGCGATGAACAGTGCATAGTCCACGAAGTTGCGGACGGGTTCCTGTTCGCCGCGGTAAACATCCACCAGGTACGAGATGCTCTGAAAGGTATGGAAGCTGATGCCCACCGGCAGCACGATCTGCAACAGCACGTTCTGTTCCGGAATGTGAAGCAGTTGGGCCAGCGATGCGGCGAAGAAATTGTAGTACTTGAAGAAGCCGAGGAACGCCAGGTTCGCCGAGACGCCAACGGCCAGCAGCGTCCGCCTCTTGCGTGGCATCAGCAACGCGGCGCAGAAATCCACCACCGTGAGCAGCAACAGAAGCAGTACGAACTTCGCGTTCCAAAACATGTAAAACGTATAGCTCGCGGCGAGCAGCACGAAGCGGCCCACGCGGAACGGGACTGCATAGAAAAGCAGCAGCACCAACAGCAGGAAGAACAGGAACTGCGGAGTCTGAAACAGCATCAGCGCGGCCTGGCAAGTATGTCGGCCAGTTCGGTGGAGAACCGCTGCCGGCCGCGCGCGTTCAGGTGCAGCGCGTCAAAGAAGTACTCCGGGGTTTCCAGTGAATGGAAGAGATCCTCTGGAAGGATCGATACACCGGTCCATTCGTGGATGGAGCTTCCGGAACGAGGGCTGGCCGGCGTTGGAACCGGGCCCCTGGGCAGCCGCAGGAAGACGATGGATGTGCCGGTGCCCCTGTACTTGTTGATGATCCGGTTGAACCACTCACGCCGGTAGGCCGTATAGACACCTGTATTCTGGGACGGTCCGCGCGGCACCGGAGCGGGAAGCACCGCGCCCGTAAGGTCTTTGGAATTTCCCTGATAGTCGTAGTTCCACTGATTGCCATTTCTCCGGTACATTGCCGCTTTGTCCAGGCGGGCGGCAGGGTGGGCCAGGAAGGCTTGAAAGTCCTCGCGCAGTCCCACCCCTTTTAACAGGCAGACAAGAAGCGCATTCCATCTGGCCTCTGAGGATTGAAACGATGAGGCGAACGTCAACGTATCCGCCAATCGGAGCCTCGCGGCCAGGATGTTCAGGTCCAGAACGCGGTCTGTAAGCTCTCGGGATCCATCGGCGTCTTCATAGGTTTCCAGCGGCAGTGCAATTGTCTTGAAGCGGGTGCCGGCCGGGTCCAATTCCCGGAGCAGGTAATACCAGCAGCGAGGCGTCGAACCAGGAACCGCGGCACTTAGGAAACGGAAGCCCGGTTGCCGCTGATCGGCGATGCGCGCCGAGAATCCTTCCGCAATCCGGGAATCTCCCATGACGGCGATCGACTGATTTCCAGCAGTGCGAAGCATTCTCTCAACCTGGCCTGCGTAGGAGTCCGGCTCCAGATTTTCGCGGTAAAAGCTGGTCCGGAACATGGCGGCGTCCAGCGCGAAAAGCACGCAGAAACCCGCCATCCAGGGCGCCAGGTTACGAACGATTGGGACCACGCCAACCATTGTAGTGGGGCGCCGCAAAATTCTTGGCGGACTTTTGCCGGCAGTCTCGCATTGATGAGTGATATGGTATGCGCGCCAGTACTACCTGTGCCGATCGTCCTATTTCACGCCGCAAGCCCCCGTGATAGAATGCATCGGGCTTACAGCAAAGTGAACCAAGCGGACGGTGACGGCGAAGTCACTGCCTTGCTCCGCGCTTGGAGCGGCGGAGACCGCAGTGTCGAAGACCGGCTCTTTCAGCTGGTACTGCCAGACCTGCGCCGCATTGCGGGCGCGCTGATGAGCAAGGAACGCGCCGATCATTCGCTGCAACCCACAGCGCTATTGAACGAAACCTATTTCCGGCTGGTGGGCGCTCGTCAAAACGATTGGGCGAACCGGCGTCATTTCTTCGCCGTCGCGGCGCGAGCCATGCGCCGTCTCCTAATCGATCACGCGCGCGCGCGGCCCCACGGCGTCAAGATTCCAATAGATGGAATGGAGGAGCTGCTAAAAGGCCGCGAATCCCAAATGGAGCTGGCGCTCTCGATCGACGGCCTGCTCGACGAACTTTCCCAGACGCAGCAGGATTGGTGCTCCGTAGTGGAACTGAAATTCTTTTGGGGCTTCACGGATGAGGAGACGGCTGCCGCACTGGACATTTCCGTACGCACCACCCAACGCCATTTCGGCGACGCCCGGCGCTGGCTTTTCGAAAAACTGGAGCAGGGAAAATGCAAGGCGAACTCGAAAACGACGAACTCGTAATGATGCTCGTCGAGTCCGCTTTGTCTCGCCCGCCGGAGGAGAGAGAGAACTTTCTGCAGTCGCTCTGCAGCGGCACTCCCGGACTCTACGACGAAGTGCGGAAGCGGATCGAGTGGGAAGAACGCATGGGCGGATTCCTGCAGGATCCGCTGATCCGGCGCGTCGAATCTGCCGCTGATCCCTTTGAGGCTGGAGAGTTGGTGAGCGGCCGCTTCCGCATTGTACGCGTAGTCGGCCGGGGCGGCATGGGAGTCGTCTACGAAGCGCTCGACGAGCGGCTGGACCGGCGGATTGCCGTCAAATGCGCGCAGGTAGGGTTTCAGAGCCGCCTTCCTCCGGAAGCGCGGTCGGCGCGTGAAGTCAGCCACTACAACGTGTGCAAGGTGCATGAACTCCACACAGCTACAACTCCATCGGGCGAAGTGGACTTCATCACCATGGAGTTCGTGGATGGCGAGACTCTTTCGCAGCGGATTGCCCGCGACGGTCCCTTGAAGCCGGAGGAGGCGCGGGAGATTGCGCTGCAGTTGTGCGCGGGCCTCGCGCAGGCGCACCGGCAGGGCGTCGTGCACGGGGACTTGAAGTGCGCCAACGTCATTCTCACCAAGTCGTCCGATTCCAGTATCCGGGCGGTGCTGACCGACTTTGGTCTCGCCAGGTTGAAGGTGGGGGATGGCGGCGGCTTCGGACGGAGTGAACGCGGCGGAACGCTGGATTACATGGCGCCGGAGTTGTTTCTCGGCGAGCCGATGACCTTTGCTTCGGACCTCTATGCCTTGGGCGTGGTCTTCCACATCATGCTCACAGGGAAGCCTCCGGCCCGGCTGTCCGCGCCGGAGTTGGGAAAGGCTATTACGTTCGCCGGGTCGAAGGCAGCCACGGTGACCCTTGCCGCGGTCCGTGAAATGGACTGGCTGCGCGACATTGCAGACCTGCCGTCTCCGTGGCGGTCTATCGTCACGCGCTGCCTGGCCGCGGATGCGAAGGCGCGTTACGGATCCACTCTGGAAGTGGCGGCGGCCATCAGCCCGAAGCGCCGGGCTCTGAAATGGGTTCTGGCGGCGGCGCTCACCCTGGTACCCGCGGCGGGCTTCAATCTCTGGCAATGGCAGCAACACAGCGGCGAGGCGATGCGGCTGGTGGTGCTGCCGCCGACGGTGGAAGGCGCGCCGATTCAAGCGGCCAATGGCATCATCGACGATGTGGCGAGCCGGCTCTCCGGGGCGCACCGCAACCTTCTGGTCATCCCGTCGGCGGAAGCGAAATCCAACAAAGTGGATACGCCGGAGAAGGCGAAGTCCATTTTGGGCGCGACCCATGTGCTCGAGACGTCTCTGCGCAGCGGCCCAGCGGAGATCACCGCCTACGCCTCGATTGTGGATGCGGGATCCGGGTTGACCCTGCGCGAACTCAAAGGAAGCTATGCGCCGGCCAATCTGTTTGTGCTGGGGCAGGCTCTTACAGCCGCCGTTACAGGAGCGCTGCGGTTGCACGGCGCCACCCCCACCGACTCCGTTTCGCAGGCGGGATACGCGGATTACGTGCAGGGGATGACCCAGTATAGTAGCGGCATATCGCAGGCAGATGCGGCCATTGCCTCGTTCAACAAGGCGGCGGCGGCCGATCCACAATCACCGCTGCCCCCGGCCCGGATAGCGGAAGTCGACATGTTGAAGTTTACGGTGCTGCGAAACCGGGAATGGCTGGACCGCGCAGACGAAGCCATCGCGAAAGCGCAGAGCATCAACCCCGACTCGTATCTGGTGCTCTACCTGTCCGGCGGAATCAAGAAAGAGCGCGGCCAATATGAACAGGCAGCGCAGGATTACCGCCGCGCGATTGAAGTGAACCCGCTGGAGCAGAACGCGTGGCGCAACCTGGCGGCTGTGTTTGCCTCGATGAATCAGCCCGATCAGGCGATCGCCACCTATAAGAAGGCCATTGAGGCAGAGCCCGGAAACTACGCGCCCTACTCCTCATTTGGAGGCTACTACTATTCGCTCGGACAGTATCAGCAGGCGGAGCAGATGTTCCGCCGCGCTGTGGAACTGGCGCCTTCGAATGCGGCGGGCTTAAGTAACCTGGGCCTCACTCTTCGTGAGGAACTGCGGTTTGACGAGGCCGAGAAAGCCCTGAAGGACTCGCTGGCCATGGCGAGAACACCGACGACCCTGTCGAATCTGGGAGCAATATTCTTCGCTCAGAGTAAGTTCCAGGAAGCCAGCCAGTACTTCGAACAGAGCCTGGAAGAGGGAGCGCCCACGGCACTGCGGGTCAAGAACCTGGGCGATGCCTATCTCCGGCTGGGGCGCAGCGCGGAGTCCACGGCCGCCTACCGCCGGGCGTTGCTGCTGGCCGAAACGGAGGTGACCCAGAACCCACGCCTGGCATACTCGCGGTCCGTGTTGGCATCTATCGCTGCCAATCTGGGGGATGCCAACCGCGCCGAGTTTGAAATGGCACAGGCCCTGCAGATGGACCCGCAAAATGTCCGGGTGCGCAGGCGGGCGGTGCTGACTTATGAGGTCCTGAAGAATCGGGACAAGTCGTTGCAGGTACTGCGCGATTCGCCAAAGAGTCTTGCCGCGGACTTGAGCCACGATCCGTCACTGAAGGAGCTCCAAAAAGACCCGCTGTTTCAAGAGATGTTGAAGCGGTAGTTTGACACCCAAAAAGGAGAACCACAGATGGCAGTACACACGATCGCGCTAACTTACAACCTCGCCGACGGCAAGGTCGCCTCCGACTCTAAAGGAATTCAGATCCCGGTGGGAGACAGCCTTCAATTTGTCTCCAACGCCGGTTCGGTTCGAGTACTGATGCTACCCGAGTCGAATTTTTCAGTGGCCGAATTCCGGTCCGGAGACTATCCATTGACTGCGCATACGAAGGGAACCTTCCGGTTCTGCTGCGGGGTTACGATCGAGGGCGTGATGATCGGCTATCCGCTGCATCGCGACTTCGGGGATGACGGCGAGGTGGTAGATCCAGGCACCCGGACAAAATAATTAGTCCAACCACTTGACGCTGGTTGGCGGCGTATTGGCGCAGGAGATGGAATCCGTCATACCTGACGCGATGAGCGCGCATGCGTTCTCAGTTGCTGTGCGCTGCGCCTGCTGTTTGGTGGCTGCCGACGCGGTGCGGCAATCCGTCCGTCCCAGGTAGGCCACGCAAACTTCGACCCGATAGTGTTTCTGGCCCACTGTCAGATACACGAGCAGGCCGAGAAAGGCGATGCCGCCGATGATGAAGTAGATCGGTTTCACCCGTGGGCGGCCTCCGCAAAGAAGCCGCCCATGTGGCGGAACTTGTTATAGCGATGATCGATCAGTTCTTTGGAAGACAGCTTCGATAGCTCCGCCAGCGCATGGCGCAGCGTCTCCCGCAGAGCGTCCGCCGCCATGTCGGCATCCAGGTGCGCGCCTCCTTGGGGTTCCGGGATCACGCCGTCGACGATGCCGAGTTTCATGAGATCGGGCGCGGTCAGCTTGAGCGCGGCGGCCGCCAGTTCCGCCTTTCCCGAATCGCGCCAGATGATGGCGGCACAACTCTCCGGCGAGATCACACTGTAAATCGCGTTCTCCATCATGTAAACACGGTTGGCAACGCCGAGCCCCAGCGCTCCGCCGCTGCCCCCTTCGCCGATTACCACGGTGATGACGGGTACGCCGAGACGGGCCATCTCACGGAGGTTCATGGCGATCGCTTCAGCTTGGCCGCGCTCTTCGGCGTCGATTCCCGGATAGGCTCCCGGAGTGTCAAGCAGCGTGATGATGGGACGATTGAATTTCGCCGCAAGGCGCATTACCCGGAGTGCCTTGCGGTACCCTTCGGGCTTTGGCATGCCGAAGTTGCGCAGCAGCTTTTGCTTGGTATCGCGGCCTTTCTGCTGGCCCAGGATCATCACCGGCTGCCCCTCGAACTGCGCCATTCCACAAACAATAGCGGCATCGTCGGCATAAGCGCGGTCGCCGTGCAACTCCAGGAAAGAAGGGCTCAGCCGCTGAATGTAGTCGAGAGCGTGCGGGCGTTTGGGATGACGGGCTAACTGCACCCGCTCCCAGGAGGGATTCGGGGGCTTCGGCGGTTCTTCGATTACCGGCTGGTTTGGGTCAGACATTCTAAAGTTGTCAACTCGCCAGAATTTCCAGAGATTCCGGTCCGCAGATGCGTTCGACTTCCGCGCGAAACTCTTTATCGGGCCGGACGCGAGTCGTCACGTCCAGGATAACCGAAAAGTCGCGGGGCTTTTCAATTTTGAGGCGGACCTCGGCGGTGCCGGGCTTCTTGATGAAGAGATTGTTGAGTGCTTCCGCCTTGCCCGGGTTCTGATTCAAGGACACACGGATGGCTATTACCGAGGGCAAAGGAACGCGCGCGACGTCCAGCGGAATGATACTCTGCGCGGATACCTTGGTGCTGCCCCCTTCATCCGGAAGGGCCAAACCTTTCACCATTACCGCGCTGTCCTCCACCAGGCTGGAAAGCACACTCTCATATTGTGTGGTGAAGGCCATGGTCTCAATGGCGCCCACTAAATCTTCGAGCAGGAAGGAAGCCCAGGGCTTCTGCTCCTTGTTGCGGCGGCGCTGCAATCCAGTAATGATGCCGCATACGGTGACTTCGACGCCCTTGGCCAGCCCTTCCATGGTTTCGCTGTTGTGCGTGGCGAGTTCCTTCACCTTGTCCATGTACTCATGGAGGGGATGGCCGGTTACGTAGAAGCCGAGCATCTCTTTCTCGCCGCTGAGCTTGACCCGCTCGGTCCAGTCGGGGAGCTTGGGAAGCGGGGGTTCCGGCTCCTCTTCGGCTCCAGCCATCATGGCGAACAGGCCGGTTTGACCACTCAGGCGATCCCTCAAGGCGCGTGCGCCGGTCTCCATTGCGGAGTCGATTGCGCCAAACTTTTGGGACCGGGTGCCTTCGAGTGAATCGGTAGCGCCCGCCTTGATAAGGGCCTCAATCATCCGGCGGTTGACGGCGGTCAGATCGACTCGTTCGCAAAAATTGTACAAAGACTTGAACGGGCCGTCCTTGTCGCGAACTGATGTAATGGAGTCGACGGCTGAACCGCCGACATTCTTAATGGCAGAGAGCCCAAAGCGGATAGCGTCACCGTCGGGGGTGAAATTCCGGTCGCTCTTATTGACGTCCGGCGGCAGTACATTGATTCCCATGTCGCGGCATTCGTTAATGTACTTCACTACCTTGGTTGCAGTGCCGGTTTCCGAGGTGAGCAGCGCGGACATGAAGTCGAGCGGATAGTGCGCCTTCAGGTACGCCGTGACGTAGGCAAGATAAGCATAGGCTGCCGAGTGCGATTTGTTGAAGCCGTAGCCCGCGAACTTGGCCATCAGCTCGAAAAGCTTTTCCGCTTTCTTTGCGTTGAAGCCTTTGTCCTTAGCGCCGCTGGTGAAGCGTTCGCGCTGCTTATCCATCTCCTCTTTCTTCTTCTTACCCATGGCGCGGCGGAGGAGGTCGGCTTCCCCCAGCGAGTAGCCCGCGATGAGGTTCGCCACCTGCATCACCTGTTCCTGGTACACGATAACGCCGTAGGTCTCGGAAAGAATCTCGGCGAGCACCGGGAATTCGTAGCGGACCTCCTTCCGGCCGTGCTTGCAGTTGATAAAGTCGTCAATCATCCCGCCTTCAATGGGACCCGGGCGGTAGAGGGCGTTCAGTGCGCAGAGGTCTTCAATACGGGTGGGCTGGTACTTGCGCAGAATGTCACGCATGCCGCGCGATTCAAACTGGAAGACGCCGCTGGTGAAGCCTTCGGAGAAGATCTTGTAAGCTTTCTCGTCATCCAGCGGAAGGTTTTCGACGACGATCTTGATGCCGCGGTGCTTCTCGATCAGTTTCAGGGCGTCGGCAATGATGGTTAGCGTGGTGAGGCCCAGGAAGTCCATCTTGAGCAGGCCCAGCTTCTCGACGCCGGACATATCGTATTGGGTAACGACTTCATCCCGGTTGGTGCGGTAAAGGGGAACAAGTTCCTTCAGCGGCGTCGGCGAGATGACGACACCGGCAGCGTGGACCGAGGCGTTGCGGGCCATTCCTTCCAGCCGGCAAGCTACGTCCAATACCTCCTTGAGGCGCGGGTCCTTGTGCTTGGCTTCCTCAAAACCAGGCTCCATCTCGAACGCGTCTTTTAACTTGATGTTGAGAACACCCGGGACCAGCTTGGTGACTCGTTCCACGTCGCCAATCTTCATGTCGAGCGCGCGGCCGACGTCCTTGATGGCGGCGCGAGCGCCCATGGTGCCGAAGGTGATGATCTGCGCCACCTGCTCGCGTCCGTACTTTTCGGTTACGTATTGAATCACTTCTCCGCGGCCGTGGGTGCAAAAGTCGATGTCGATATCCGGCATGCTGATGCGCTCCGGATTGAGAAAGCGCTCAAAGAGCAGGCCGTATTCCAGGGGATCGATGTCGGTGATCTCCATGGCGTAGCTGACGAGGCTTCCAGCGGCGGAACCGCGGCCCGGGCCCACGGGAATGCCGCGGTCCTTTGCGTAGCGGATGAAATCCCAGACAACCAGGAAATAGCCGGAGAACTTCATGGACTGAATGGTCTTGATTTCGCGGTCGAGGCGCTCGGCGTATTCGGCGAGGTCGTGTTTGAGCCTACCTTCCAGCTGAAGAGCCTCCAGCCGCACGCGCCGCTTTTCGTAACCGTGCCGCGCCACATATTCGAAGTAGCTGTCGATGGTCTGATCTGGAGGAACGTCGAACTTGGGAAACGGATCGCTGATGGGGTCGAGCTTAATGTTGCAGCGCTGGGCGATGTCGAAGGGACGGGTGAGCGAGTCCGGGATCTCGCCGAAGAGCCGCTCCATCTCGGCCTTCGATTTGATGTAGAACTCCTGCGTGGTGAACTTCATGCGGTTTGCATCCGACATGGTTTTGCCGGTCTGGATGCAGAGCATGATTTCGTGAGCGCGGGCGTCGTCTTTGCGCAGGTAATGCGAATCGTTCGTCGCCACCAGCGGGATGCCTGTCTCCGCGGACAAGCGGTTGAGCAGCGGGTTGACTATCTTGTCCTGATCGAGCTGATGGTCCTGCACCTCGAGGAAGAAGTTGTTCTTGCCGAAGATGTCCGAGTACTGATAGGCGAGGCGGCGGGCATCCTCGTACTTGTCGGCGATAAGGGTTTCGTTGATATCACCGCGGAGGCAGGCGGAAAGGGCGATGATGCCCTTCGAGTGGGCTGCCAGCAGATCCTTATCGATGCGGGGCTTGTAATAGAAGCCGTCAAGGTAGCCGGTGGAGACGAGGTTGATGAGATTGCGGTAGCCTTCCTGGTTCTCGCAGAGAAGGACCAGGTGGTTGTAACGGTCCGATTCGGTCCGGAGCTTATGGCCTTTCTGGGAGACGTAGACTTCGCAGCCGATTACCGGATGGATGCCCTTGTACTTGGCTGCGTTGTAGAATTCGACGGCGCCGAAGAGGTTGCCGTGGTCGGTCATGGCGACGGCGGGCATCTTCTGTTCCGCCACCAGGTCCATGAGTTGAGAGACTTCGCAAGCTCCATCCAGGAGCGAGTAGTCCGTATGGCAATGGAGGTGGACGAAAGGCGTAGACGACATGTTTTGGGGAACCGCCTTCATTATCGCAGAGGGGGCTGATTGGATTCTGCGAAACGAAGCCAATTCCGCGGGACGCATGGGTTCGTTCGTGCGAGAAGTTGCCAACTCCTATCACTCCCTGACGGACTTGTCCGCAGGATCAGGATGGCATGGAGCCGGTTTTCGCCGGGTTGAGAATCTGGCAGATGTTATTGATTCTGAGCCAGATTCTCTTGTGGAAAATTGGTTACCGGATTAGCGGGGGAGAAGGGAGTTGTGAATCGCGACGCCCGACAACAGGCCGCTCAGCGCCAGGTTGGTGATGGCGAACGTGCGCTCGGTCTGGGGAGCTTTCCTGGTCACCAGCCATTGCACCGAGATGACGGAACCAGCGAGGCCGAATTTCAAACTCATCCCTTTGGCGCCGAAACGGCCGTTTGGCCCTTGAAGCAGGGGGTTCAACTCTCTGCGATTCCACGAACTGGCGGTGTCCGCCACGGTCGCTGCAGCGAGTACAGCCATGCTGATGCGGAGAAATTTTTGCGATCCGGACCGGCGGATTTCCGGACGCGGTTCACGGGGAGCGAAGGACTGTGCGCTGGCGCCGACCGGCAGAAGCAGGGCTAAAAAAATGCCGAATAACTGGATTGATTTTTTATTCATGATTGTTTGGGAATGATTCAGTATGAAGTTTGATTTTGTGCCGCGCCATGAACGCACAAGCCCATAACCGCGGGTGTGAGTCCTGGTACTTTGATCGAATTCCCTTCTGGTTTGCGCACTAACTGCCACAGGAGATACAAAATGCGAAATTGGAAAGTGCGGTTGACGATTGCGGGGCTACTTGCGGTCTGCGGCGCGGGCGCCGCTGAGGTGGGAAGAACTGAGACGTTATTCGTTCGCCTCGGAGGTATGCCGGCTGTTCATGCAGTGGTAGACGATCTGTGGCCACGGATTGTGAATGACGTCCGGATCAACAAATGGTTCGCAGAGGCGGCCGCGGATCCGGAAAGGGCTGCGGCGTACCGCAGCAAACTGGCGAGTCTGTTGTGTCAGGCGACCGGAGGTCCGTGTCAGTATTCAGGCGACATGGTGGCGGCGCACGCGGGCCGCGGGATTACGCCGGAAGCGTTCGCGGCCATGGCGAGCGACATCGAAGCAACTTTAGAGCACTTGAAAGTGAATGCCCGCGAGAAGTCGGAAGCGCTGGCACTCTTGGGCACGCTGAAGCCCGCGGTGGTTTCCAAGGATGCGGCTGAAGGAAAGCGTTAAGCTTTTTTCGCCTTTGCCGGCTGTTCCCCGATCTTATCGATCTCGTTGAAGTACACGCGGCGCTCGTCGTACATGGCGCGGTTCGCTAGAATAACACCCGCGGAATCGGCCAGGCCAACTTCGAGATCCGCCTTGGGGCGGCCGCCGGTGCGCGTATCGTTGAAGAAAGAATCCAGTTCCACGTCCACCGGATTGCGGTCTTCCTCGGGCATCATAATGCCTTTGTTCGCCAGCCAGCGGCGGGCGAATTTCGCTTCGCGCTGTACAAAGGAATCTGCTTCGCTCTTCTGATCCTTATCCAGGAAGATGGGCAAGCCCTTCGCCGCGGTGCCCGTTGCGATGGTGGCGCCCGCCTTTACATTTTCCTTCTTCGCTCCGGTTACCTGCGGCTTTGGAGGTTCCGGGAACCAGATCGCGGTCGCCGGGAAATCGTCACCGCCCAGGGTGATATGAACGGCGCCTTCGGTGCCCAAAATCTCCTCGCCGAATTCGCGCCGCTCGGACCGCAGCATGTCGAGCGAACCGTTCGTGGTGATGGAGCTGTAAAGGAATTTCTGTCCTTTCGGATACTTGAAGATCAATTGAATGTTGTCGAAAATATCGCGGCCGTCGTGCAGGAAATCCTGCCCGCCGACGCCGATGACGTATTCAAAGGTCGAGCCGAACATCCAGTCGGCCACGTCCATCTGATGCGAACCCAACTCGGCTGTTAAGCCACCGGAGAATTCGCGGTACTTGCGCCAGTTTTGTTCCTTGTCCGTGCGGCCGGGCGGGATGGGCTTGTTCCAGGGATCTTTGGCGATGGTGTTGCGATGCCACTG
Source organism: Bryobacteraceae bacterium (assembly GCA_040002435.1). Classification (GTDB taxonomy): domain Bacteria; phylum Acidobacteriota; class Terriglobia; order Bryobacterales; family Bryobacteraceae; genus JANXXV01. The sequence continues at coordinate 27,781 of JBDUEM010000032.1, read as the reverse complement.
GCCGCGAATGTGGGTGACGGTGCCCAGTTCGCCCTTATCCACCATCTCCTTCACGGCCTGGTAGAACTTGCTGTAACGGCGCTGCAAGCCGACCTGCAAAACCTGTTTGGGGCGGGAATTCGAAAGCGCCCGCAATTCCACCATCTCTTCCGGCTTGAACACCAGACTCTTCTCGCAGAACACATGCTTTCCTGCCAGAAGAGCATCTTTGGTTACCGGGAAATGTTTGTATAGAGGAGTCGCGATGAGGACCGCGTCGACGTTCTTATCCGCAAGCAGCTCGCGGTAGTCCTTGTACTTCTTGGGATTTGTGCCGATGGTGTTCGCGGCTTCGTTGAGGCTCGGCTCCCAGACGTCGCAAAGGGCGACGCAATTTCCGTTGTCCAGACCCTTCAAGTGGCGAAGCAGGTACGTCCCGCGGCTGCCGGTACCGATCATGCCGTACTGCACCTGATTGTTAGCGGCTTTCACGGTTTGAATTCCGGGTGCGCCTTGCAGCGTCGAGGCTGCTGCCGCAGCGGTTGCCGCGCCGGCCATTTGCACGACTTCACGACGGGTGAGGTCTCGCTTCTCTGCCATGGGGAGTTCCTCTCAAAAATGGGTTAATAAGGCGTTTCTACTGTGAGTCTATCAGGTTTTCCGGCGATTCCCTGCGTATTTGACGGCGCGCCGTCCACTCGGCACCGGCCAGGATAATCATCGCGGCCAGGAAACTCCAGAGGATGATGGTAACCGAGTAGGAGAAAGGGCCATATTCCCGTTCCAGCTTGACCCGCAGCCAGGGCCAGGTGAGTCCATTGAGATACTTGAGCAGTTCCAGAGTGAGGCCCACCAGGATGGCCGGGCCAATAATCCGCCGGGCGGGCATATGGCGGTTGGGCAGAATCCAATACACCAGAAATAACATCAGGATGGACATCGGTATAGCCGCCGCCTTCAGGAACATGAGGTTCGCGGAGGGCCCCATTCTGGCATTCACGCCCATTATTTCCGTTAAAGCCTCCCGATTTACGGCGGTGAGCACGGTGGACATCAGGACCAGCGCGCCGCAGGCGAAGATTAAGCCGAGACTGACAATCTGATTTCGGAGAAAACTCCGGTTTTTCTCCACTCCCCAGGCCCGATTGAAGGCGACTTCGAGCGGAATAAAAATGCCGTTGGCGGTAAAGAAAAGCAAAAACACGGATACAAACGTTACGGGCCCCTGGTGTTCTACCGTGCTGCGCAGGTTGCGTTGGATGAAGCCCCCCAATGGTTCGGGGAAATAGTCCTGCAACGCCAGGAAGATGGCGGCTTCGGCACCTCTCCAGTACAAAACGTAATGGCAGAGCGAGACCATCACAATCAGGAACGGAAAGAAGGCGAGCAGGATATTTACAGCGATGGAAAATGCGTAGACGTGGACCTCCGTTTCCATCCAATAGAAGACGGTGGGTGAGAACGGGCGCACCAAGCGCTTCAAAAAGCGCAAGGCCACCGGCGGAGTCTCTGCATGATTCAGCTTAGCGTTTGCAGAGGGAACAGCGGAGGCGCGGGCCTGCACGCCGGCCGGCTTAGGCGAAGTTAGCCCTTATTCGAGAGGGTGCTTGACCGGTCGGCCATCCGTTTCGTACTGAGACCGCGGGCGGCCGCCGGATTCCGTGTTGGGCCGGTGTCCGCAGCCCAGTCTTCGGGCGGAACGCCATCGATACCCGTGAGACCTAGATTAGGATCGTCAGCGTCGACAATCGATAATCCTTCCATCTCCACGCCACGGTTCGCTGTCGATTCAAGGACTTCAGCCTCGCTGCTTGGATCGGCGGTGGGCATGCCCCCAGGTCCGTCATCTCCGGCCCGGACTCCGGAACCGTCCGGACCCACTCCGTCCGGTCGCCGTGCCTCGTTATCTCCCGTTTCGAAGCCCTCGCCGCGGTGAATGCCTCCGTCGTTAGGGCCGAAATCGTTGGTCATTTTATATTCTCCGTGGGAAGCTCCATTGAGTCGTACTCCATCACAGTGCCGGAGACTTCCAGAGCCGTAATGAATTCGTCCACGCGGTCGTCCGCAACCTCGTACTCCCAAACCTCAGCGGCCGCGCGGCCGAGGAACGCGTCGTCCTCGTCCATGACTTCCTGGCTGTGTACAGAATCGGGTTCCAGTGTCTCAACGAGAGCTTTGTCCTGCACTACGCCATCGGGCAGGTCCAGAAATTCGGTGGGGTCAATGCTGGAAGGCTCACCGTCCGATTCAAATCTTTTGGCAAACGTGACTCGGTATCGCATACACCCAGTAGACGCGGCTTTCGCCCTTCTGTGACATCCGGCGCGGTTATACTTGGCCCTAGCCATCTGCGCCACGCCTATGAATATTCGAAACCTGATGCTGCTCTTGATCTCTTGCTTCTTCGCGGCGGCGGAAACGAGGGAACCTTTAGTCCTCTGGTATCTGCATCCCGCCACCACATGGAATGAAGCCCTGCCTATCGGAAATGGGAGGCTCGGCGCCATGGTCTTCGGCGGAGTGACCACGGAACATCTGCAGTTGAACGAGGATACGGTCTGGGCGGGTGAGAAGCGGGACCGCAACAACCCGGAAGGCGGCAAGAATGTGGCGGAAGTGAGGCGGCTGCTGTTTGCCGGGAAGCCGCAGGAAGCCGAGGCACTGGCAGACAAAACCATGATTGGCATTCCCCGCCGCATGCCGCCTTACCAGACCCTCGGCGATCTGGATCTGCGCTTTTCAGGCCAGGCCGCGTTCACCGATTACCGCAGGGAACTGGACCTGGATACCGGGATTGTCCATATCCGCTATCGTTCCGGCGGCACGGAGTACACGCGCGAGATCTTCTGCTCACCAACTGACCAGGTGATCTTTGTTCGCATCACGGCCGACAAACCGAATCGCATTTCCTTCCAGGCATCCATGCACCGTGAACTCGACGCGACCACATCCACCAAGGGAACCGACCGGCTGCTGATGCAGGGTGAGGCGATTGCGCGCGACGACCGGCATCCCGATGAAAGGAAAGTGGGGATGAAATTTGCCGCCGAATTGTTTGCGCTGCCGGAAGGCGGGCGTGTCTCCGCGAGCGGCGCGACACTGCGCGTGGAGGGCGCCACCGCGGTCACCTTGCTGTTCACCGCGGCGACGAATTTCCGGCAGGAAGATCCCCTCGCGAAGTGCGAGAAAGACCTCTCCGCGGCCACGCAAAAATTGGACCTGCTGGAATACAACCAGATCTCGGCGCACCAGCGGCTGTTCCGGCGGGTTGATTTTCAGCTCTCAGGCCAAACACCCGACCTGCCGACCGATGAGCGTTTGAAGCGTGTGCAGGCGGGGGCGTCCGATCCGAAGCTGGAGGCACTGTACTTTCAATTCGGCCGCTACCTGCTGATCAGCAGCAGCCGCCCGGGCACCATGGCGGCGAATCTGCAGGGTATCTGGAACGATTCCCTCGCGCCTTCGTGGGATAGCAAATACACCATCAACATCAATACAGAGATGAACTATTGGCCGGCGGAAGTGGCCAATCTATCGGAACTTCACGAGCCGCTGTTTGATCTGGTGGATCGCGCGCGGGAAGCGGGGCGAAAGACCGCTCAGCTCCTTTATGGCGCGCACGGTTTCGTGATTCACCACAATACCGACATCTGGGGCGATTCCATTCCCATCGATGGAGTGGGCTCCGGTATCTGGCCGATGGGAGGGGCCTGGCTGAGCCTGCATTTCTGGGATCACTACGACTTCACAGGCGACCGGGAGTTCCTCCGCAAGCGGGCCTATCCGGTGATGAAGGAGGCGGCGGAGTTTCTTCTCGACTACCTGACTCCCGATGCGCGCGGGCGGCTGTTGAGCGGCCCGTCGATCTCGCCTGAGAATCGCTACAGGATGGCAGACGGAACCGAGGCGAAGCTGTGCATGGGCCCGTATATGGATACCGAAATTGCCCACGCGCTCTTTACACGCGTGATGCAATCCAGCGAGATTCTGGGCATCGACGCCTCATTCCGGGCCAAGATCGGCGCGGCGCGGGATCGCCTGCCGCTTTTCCAGATTGGCAAGCACGGCCAGCTACAGGAATGGCTGGAGGATTACGATGAGCCCGAGCCGGGGCATCGCCATACTTCGCATCTGTTTTCGCTGCATCCCGGAAACCAGATTACTCCCCGCGGGACGCCGGAATTGGCGAAGGCGGCGCGGGTTACGCTGGAGCGGCGGTTGGGAGCGGGCGGCGGGCATACCGGATGGAGCAGGGCCTGGATCATCAACTTCTACGCCCGTTTGGAGGATGGGGAACTGGCGCACCAGAACCTGTTGGCCCTTCTGGCGAAGTCTACTCTGCCCAATCTGCTGGATACGCATCCGCCCTTCCAAATTGACGGGAATCTTGGGGGCACGGCAGCCATTGCGGAGATGCTTGTGCAAAGTCACGCCGGGGAAATCAGCTTCCTGCTGGCGTTGCCAAAGGCATGGCCGCAAGGGTCGGTGACAGGCTTACGGGCGCGGGGTGCGCTAGGAGTAGACATCAGCTGGTCTGACGGGAAGACCACCCGCGCTTCGCTACGCTCCGACTTCGACGGAGCGCAAATTCTGCGGCCACCCGACGGGCAACGCATTGTCGCGGTCACTAACAACGGGGAGAACTTGCGGCTCCGAAAAAGCGCGGGTGGCACCGTAAAAGTACGCCTTACGGCTCATAAAGAGTACGAGATTCGATTCCAGTAATTCGGTTTAGAAATAAGCAGTTGAGCGCTTGACTCTACTTGCCGGCGGTGATAGGTTGTTCCTCGACACTTCGAGGTCTCTATGAAAATCAACCGACTCAGTCTGGCAGCTAGACTCTTGCCCATTCTCCTCTTTACAATTCCCGCGTTCGCACAGACGTTCGGTGAGATAACTGGAACCGTGATGGATTCTTCCAGCGCCGTGGTACCCGCCGCCAATGTCACCGTGACGAACACGGCAACCAGCCAGGTGCGGCAAGCAGATACCAACGACAGCGGCAACTTCACCGTTCCGTTTCTGCCGCCGGGCAGCTACCGCGTGCATGTGGAAAAGCAGGGCTTCAAGGCTGCGACGCGAAACAACGTGAGTATTCAAGTGGCCGATTCCGTCCGCGTGAATTTCACCATGGAAATCGGGAGTGTTTCCGATGCCATCGAAGTCCAGGGAGGCACTCCCCTACTCACAACCGAATCGGGGACGGTGGGTACGGTTATCGACAATAAGCGCATTGTGGAGCTGCCGCTCAATGGGCGCAACTATCTGCAGATGGTGGCGCTGAGTCCGAACGTGTCGGCCGAGCAGGGCGCCGGCGGCGAGGCAGCGGCCCGAAAGGGAGGGACACGAACGGAGAAGTCCATTTCCGTCGCCGGGGCCAGGAATCAATTCAATCACTACACGCTGGACGGTCTTGAGAATACGGACATGAGCTACAACCTCTATGCCTTGCAGCCATCCATCGACGCACTGCAGGAATTCAAGATTGAGACCGGCGTGTACTCGGCGGAGTTCGGACGGGGTGCGGTGCAGATCAACGTGGCGACCAAAGCGGGATCGAACAACTTGCATGGAACCGGGTTTGAATTTTTCCGCAGTGACACGTTCGACGCCAAGGAATACAAGAAAGTTGGGGATAAGAATCCGTTTCTGCGGAACCAGTTCGGCTTTACGCTGGCCGGGCGCGTGATTCGCGACAAGCTATTTTTCATGTCGAATTTCGAAACGCTGCGCGAGGAGAAAACGCTGCAGGGATTGGCAAACGTGGCGCCCGACAGGATGCGCGCCGGCGATTTCACCGCTTCGGGACGGACCGTCTATGATCCCGCGACTCGTGTCTTCTCAACCGACGCGGCGGGTAATTTGAGAGCGGTTTCGGCGCTGCCCTTCCCGGACAACGTCATCCCCGCCAGCCGCTTCAACCCAGTTTCCTTGAAGCTGCTGGAATTCTACCCCAAGGCGCAGCGAGCGGGAGATAACATTCTGGGCAATTTCGTCCGCCAGCGGAACCGGCCTATCACGTGGGAGCAATTCAATCAGCGGATGGATTACCTGGAGAACCTGAAATCCACCTGGTATGGACGGTTCAGCTGGAGCGATGAAGATTATAAAGACATCGCCGATTTCCAGGATCAGGAAGCGAACATCCTGACCCGGACCAAGCAGGTGCTGTTGAGTAATATCCGGACGTTCAGTACGTCGATCGTCAACGAGTTCCGCTTTGGCTATACACAGTTCAATAACGACCAGAAGCGGTTCTACGCGGGAACAAGAAACGTAACTGCCGAGTTGGGAATCAACGGATTGAACTCACCTGTGCCCCTTTCTTACGGAACGCCTTCGGTCGGCCTGGGACTGGGGTTAACGGGATTTGGAGAACAAGGGAACGGACCCTTTGTGGGACGCACGTCTATTTTTCAGTGGACGGATAACATGTCCGTGATCATGGGCAAACATTCCCTGCGCTTCGGCGGCGAATTTCGGCGCGACCGGTACAACGAGACCGGAAATGCGTTTACGCGCGGCAGTTTCGGATTCGATGTGATTGCCACGCAGGATCCGGCGCGGCGCAGCGTGACCGGCCATCCGTTCGCGGATTACCTTCTTGGCGAGGTGGCTACGCCGACGCGAGCCCGTGCATTCTCGAACGGGCTATTCCGTGCCAGCGTCTTCTCCCTGTACTTCCAGGACACCTGGAAAATTACACCAAAGCTCACCGCGGAGCTGGGACTGCGCTATGAGAATACGCCTCCTTATCACGACAAATATCGAGGAATCATCAACGTGATCGTATACGATTCCGGCGTGTACAACGGTGCGTTGGTGCCCGGCGCGAAAACGCCGGTGATGATTCGCCCCGGCACGGGCGATTTCAATGAAGGACTCGCGTTCCATTTCAACGACCTGGTCCCAACGACGACAGGGGACGACGTGGTCGGACGCGAAACGGTCAAGCGTGACAACAACGACTTCGCACCGCGCATCAGCCTGGCTTACCGGCCGTCTGACCAATGGACAGTTCGTGGGGGCTTCGGAACCTTCTATGTGCAGGACATTGTTGAGGCTCGGTTTGACCTGTCACGGAACGTGGGCGGAAGATCGCAATTTACAGCGGATTCGGAACGGCCTAACGCCAACTTTAGCGATCCGTGGAGGTTTGAAGGCGGAACGTGCCGGAACTGGACGGGTCCATGCCAAGGACCGACCTTTACCCTGGCCAACAACACCAACCGGCGTACTCCCTATCTGCTGCAGTGGATCTTGAATGTCCAGCGCCAGTTGGGAGCGAATACGGTACTGGAGGCCGGCTACATTGGCAACGGCGGACACAAGCTGGAATTGCTGCGCGTTTGGAACCAGCCTATACCGCGGACTGGACCGACCGACACACGAACCCTGCTGCAACGATCTCCGTTTCCCGGTTATGGCTTGATCCAGACGCTGGACAACCACGGCAACTCGAACTACCACGGGCTGGGACTGAAAGCGACGCGCCGTTTCTCGGGTGGCCTGACGTATCTGGCAGGCTTTACATGGTCAAAGGCCACGGACCAGGGGAGCTCCATCCGCAATAACACGGGTGAGAATCAATTCGCCACGGACAACTACAACCTGCGGCGGGAGCATTCGCTATCGCAATTTCATAACGGACATCGCTTTGTTTCCTCCGTGCTGTATGAGCTTCCGTTTGGGAAGGGCCGGCATTTTCTCAACAACAATCGCGCTGCCAATCTGATCGTTGGCGGCTGGCAAGCCGGCGCCATTTTGACCCTGTCAGACGGGACGCCGATCAACGTCGGCCAGATTGGCGATAACCTGGGAATCGGAACGCCGAATGTGCCGGACGCCACGGGCATCAGCCCGATTCCGACAAACCGCACGCCTGATAGCTTCTGGAACCCCGCCGCCTTTAACGCCACAAACCCGGAACTGCTTTACAGATTCGGCAACACCGGGCGGAACCTGTTGACCACGCCAGGGCTGCGGCAGCTGGACTTGTCTCTGATGAAGGAGATCCAGATTCGCGAGGGCCATCGCGTGGAACTGCGGTTTGAATCGTTCAACACTCCGAACCATCCGAACTTCCTGTCGCCTGCTACTGACGTCCGGACGTTGGCTACCTTCGGAAAAATTACGGCGGCGCGCACCATGCGGGAGATGCAGTTCGGCGTGAAATACAATTTTTAGCAGGAACCTTTTTGGCAGGAACAATGATGAATTCCAGACGAAGCTTTATACAACTGCTGGCGAGCGGATCTTTGAGTCTTGCCGCTCCCGCGGTCAACCCGACGGCAAAGCCGCTGCGCGGAATCTTCCCCATCGCGCAAACGCCATTCACCGATTCGGACAAGCTGGATACAGAAACGCTGGTGGAACAGTACCGATTTATCCACCGCGGGCGCGTACACGGATTCGTTTGGCCGCAGCTTGCCAGTGAATGGTCCACGCTGAGCGAATCGGAACGGATGGAAGGCGCGGAGGCGCTGGGCGGTGTAGCGAAAACGCTGCGGCCGGCGCTGGTGTTGGGAGTGCAGGCACCCACCACCGATGCCGCGGTGCGCTATGCCAAGCAAGCAAAGAAGCTAGGCGCGGATGCGGTCATCTCCCTGCCTCCTCAGGACGAGAAGGACCCGCGCGCGATTCTGTCTTATTACAAGACGGTGGGCGGGGCGACGGACCTGCCCTTGTTTGTGCAGGCCGTGGGCAACCTCAGCGTGGCAACGCTGATCGAAATGTATAAGGCCATTCCGACTTTCCGCTACGTGAAGGACGAGGCGGGGCAGCCGTTGTTTCGCGTACACGAGCTGCGGGAGCAGAGCCAGGATCAGATCAAGGTCTTCACGGGGATGCACGGCAAGACGCTGATCGATGAGATGAAGCGGGGCTTTTCCGGAACTATGCCCGCGGCGTCGTTTGCGGATCTGTACGCGTCGGCATGGGATTTGTGGCACGAGGGCAAGCAGAAGGAAGCGATGGAGATGTTCGGGCGGATTTCAATGCTGATCAGCGAGGTTAGCGTCTACGGTATCGAATCGCTCAAGTACGTCTTGCAGGTTCGAGGAATATTTAAGAACAGCCTGACGCGTGAAAAACGGGACAACGCGAAGGCGGCGGCTGCGGCGGGGCTGGGCGGGCGAATGGACGAGAGCGGGAAGGAACTGATTCGTCAGATGCTGACTCAGGTGAAGCCCTGGCTTAAGGCATAAGGCCTCCCTATGAGATTCTTTATTGCGTGTTTGCTAACTGTGGTTGCCTGCGCCGGGCAGACCCAGAAGAAAAACAACGGCTTGAGCGGCCCCGCCGAAAGACAGATGATCTACGTTGCATTGCCGGGGACCCTGGAGGGATCTTTTGACCGCAACGGCAACGGCATTGTGGTCCTTGACGCAAGAGACAACTACAACTTCGTGAAGCGGATTCCCACTTGGGACGTGCCTGCTAGCAGAAATCCGGAGCAGGTTTCCGGAGTTACCGCGAGCCCGGTGACCCAGATGATTTATGTGGCAGCTCGCGGACGCCTGGGCGCGTGGGATCTGCGGACCGAGAAGAAGGTCTGGGAGAACGTTTATGACGGGCAATGTTGCGAGCGGCCGCAGGTGTCGCCGGACGGAAAGTTCATGTACATTGGATCGGACCTCAAAGATTTTTGGTACGTGGTGAATCCGAGGACAGGCGCGCTTATCACGAAAGCGCAGGCGCCATTGAGCCCGAATGCGCACAATCTGAATTTCAGCCAGGATGCAAAGCTCGCCTTCATGTCACCCAACGGCAAGATCATGTCGATCGCCGACACAAGGACGCACAAGACGGTGAAGACCATCACTTTCGGAGACAACATCCGGCCGTTCGTCCTGAATCACGATTCCTCGCTGATCTACGCGAACACCAATAATCTGCTTGGCTTCGAAATCGCGGATGTGGCTAGCGGGAAGATTATCCAGCATGTTGAAGTGCAGGGGTATGGCTGGCCGGAGAATTGGAAGAAGTCACCAAAGCCGAGAATTCCCCACGGCTGCCCGAGCCATGGGATCGCGTTGACGAACGACGAAAAAGAGCTTTGGATTGTGGACGGCATCAACAATTACATTCACATTTTCGATAACACGGTGATGCCGCCCAAGCAGATGGAGAGCATCAAGACTACCGGCGGGCCCTATTGGATTACGATCGGCGTGGACGGCAAGCTTGCGTATATCTCTTCCGGCGATGTTATCGACATCAAGACGCGCAAGATAATTGCGCAGTTGAAAGATGAATACGGGCGGACGATGCACAGCGAGAAGCTTCTGGACATGATCTTCACCGACGGCAAGCTGACCAGCGTGGCCAATCAGTTTGGAAACGGCCTTACCGGCACTACTCTCAGCAGCGGGGCCGGCGCCAACTAGAACGTCAAGGCAGTATTATGAGGCACCGCCTACCGGCCGCCGCGGCCTTCTTTGCATCGATTGCATTTTCGCAGAACAGCCGGGAAGCAGTGGACCGTGCCACGTTCAAGGCCGTCTGCGGCTCCTGCCATAGTATTGCGATGGTCAATGGCCTGCGCACCGAATCCGAGTGGGTGGAAGAGGTGCAGCAGATGGTGAAGATCGGTGCGAGGGGTACGGAAAAACAGCTGCAAGGTGTGATGCGAGTGCTTCAACGCACCTTGACGAAAGTGAACGTCAATACCGCCACACCGGCCGAAATCGCGCCCGTCCTTGATGTGAGCGACGCGACCGCAGAGGCGCTGGTAAAGCTTCGAAGCACGACCGGCAATTTCAAGACGATCGAGGATCTCAAGACGGTCCCCGGCGTCGACGCGGCGAAGATAGAGAAGCGCAAAGAGCGCATCGACTTCTGAGGAAGCCAGTCGGGGAGGCTTGACTTCTTCGCCCCGTGTGATATCTTTTCCAACACACTTGCAACGGTGTACGTATTTTTACGAAGGGGTGAATATGTCTCTGTCGACGCGGCTCGCGGTATCTTGCCTCCTTTTCATGGTTCCTCTTTTGGCCCAGGATAGCCGGGCGAAAGTTCAAGGCACCATTGCCGATTCCACAGGCGCCGTGATTGTCGGCGCCAACGTAACTCTTATCAACGATCAGACGGGAATCCGGGTAGCCCAGGTTACAGGGGCTACCGGAGTTTATCTTTTTGATTTCGTGATTCCCTCCACCTACACGCTCCAAGTTGAGATGACCGGGTTCCGGACTTTCGTTCAGAAAAATATTCTGGTGCAGGCGCGCGGCGACGTCACGGTAAGCGCGAAGCTGGAGTTGGGCAACACGCGAGACATGGTGACGGTGGAAGCGGCGCCCGTGGCAGTGCAGTTCAACACGTCCACCATGGGCCTCACGCTGGATACGAAGATGACGAATAATCTGCCGATTATTCATCGCAACCCATTCCTGCTGGCATCGCTGAATCCGGCAGTGGTAGTTCGTTCGAGCACTGAACAGAACCCCTTCCACCATTGGGCCGCTTCCCAGCTTGACGTAGGCGGCAGCACCAGCACCAAGAACGATATTGTTCTGGATGGTGCGCCATCGATGACCGCGCAGAAGTCGAGCTACACGCCGCCCATGGACGCCGTGCAGCAGGTAAACCTGCAGCAGAACGCGGTGGACGCCGAGTTCGGGCACAGCGCCGGCGGCGTGCTGAGTCTGGAGATGAAATCGGGAACCAACGATTACCACGGCACCGCTTATTACCTGGGGCGCAATCCGGTGTTGAATGCGATGGCCGACCGCGTGGCGCAGAAAGCAAATCTGACGCGGCAGAATGTTTGGGGCGCCACCGTCGGCGGTCCCATCAAGCGGAATAAGATCTTCACGTTTTTCTCGTATGAAGCCTGGCGCACCATCAATCCGCTGTCGATCATCAACACACTGCCTACCACCGCGCAGCGTTCGGGCGATTTTTCGCAGGCGCTGAATACGCAAGGTGCGCTGCGCACCATCTACGATCCTTATACAACGCAGGTGGCCGGAAATGTTGTTACGCGCCAACCGTTCGCGGGGAATATAATTCCCGCTTCGCGCATCGATCCTACCGCCAAGAAAATCATGGGCGATCTGTGGCAGCCGAATCGCCCGGGCGACGGTCCGACGCTGACGAACAACTTCAGCACAGGTTATGCGAACCGCTACAAGTACTGGAACATGTCGGATCGCGTGGACTACAACGTGTCAGACAAATGGAGAGTGTTCGGGCGATACAACCAGTTCAGAACCTTTACGCTCTCCGACGACTGGACCAGCGGCTCCGCGGCATTCCCACTGGACGGCTCACAACGTCATGCACTCAGCTTCTCGGGCGACGCCGTTTATACGCTGAATTCCACCACGGTGCTGAACTTCCGGGGCGCCTATAATTCCATCAACGATTCGTTCGGCGTACCGGAGCGCCAGTTGAAGGCGGCCGACCTGGAGAAATTCTGGCCAGGGAACGCATGGTACAAGTCGTACCTGGCCGACTTGCCGCAAATCTACTACCCGGGCGTAACGGTAAATCAGGGAACGGCCACAAACTTAGGGAAGGCCGGCTACTGGTATCAGACACCGAATTCGTATAATTTCGAAGCAAAGGTTTCGAAGAACATTGGGCGTCACTACGCCAAGCTTGGCGCCGAATACCGCCGCGACAACGTCAACGCAGCCCGCCCTGCGCCGATGAATTTCGTCTTCAGTCCCAACACAACCGCAAACACCTTCAATGCCCCGAATACTGCGCTGAGCGGCGACGGCTGGGCTAGCTTCCTGCTAGGCGTGATGGACAGCTCTTCGGTGATCAAGAGCATTCCCATTCAGCGTCCGCGCAACAACTTCTTTTCCATCTTCTTCCAGGACGACTTCAAACTCACTTCGAAATTCACGCTGAATCTGGGCCTGCGCTACGAATACTACGGGCCGATGACAGATCCGGAATACCGGTTGAGCCGCTATCTGGATCTCAACGCGCCCATCCAGGAGTTCCAAGGGGCGAATGCTCCTGTGTTGCCCGCTGCCGCCACTGCATTGCGCACGTCGGCGCCCAGCTACAACGGATCCTGGCAGTTTACGGACAAATCGCATCCGGGGTCCTGGCAGCCGCCGAAAACGCTATTCATGCCACGCATCGGCTTCGCGTGGCGATTGGATAACCAAACTGCGCTACGCGCCGGGTATGCCCGGTACATCATTCCGTCCACCCTCACGGATGGCCTGAACATTCTGGGCAGTGTACCTTACCCCGGTTTTGATGCCGTATCGAATACGGTTGACTTGTTGCAAGGCGTTCCGCAACAGCGACTCTCGGATCCCTATCCGGGCGGCCTGACTCCAGTGACCGGGAAAACCTACGGAACCTACACCAATCTTGGCGGTCCGGCCACATGGTATCAGCAGGACTTCACGCCCGGCGTCAATGACCGGATCAACATCAGCCTGCAGCGAGCGCTGCCCGGGAAGTTCGTGGCGGACGTGACCTACTTCATCAATCTTGGCCACAGCCTTCCCTACGATTACGACCTGAACCAGATAGACCCGCGAGTTGCGTTCAACGTTGGTAACGCCGTGAACGCTTCGGTCCCGAATCCCTTCTACAATGTTCTTCCGCAGAGCAAATTTCCGGGGCAGTTGCGGAGCCAGCAAAACATTGCCGTGAATCAGCTGATGCGTCCGTACCCGCAATATACGACGCTGACCCAAACGCTGAACGGCGGCCGCGACAACCATTACCAGGCGCTGCAGGTTTCCGTACAGCGGGCATTCTCGAACGGATTCAACATTGTTCTCGGCTATAACCTGAACAAGGAGTCCAACCAGGAGTTTTACGACAGCGTGGATACCTATACGAAGGCATTCACGTGGCAACCGGCGCAGAATGCCAGACAGCGGTTCACGGGCGCATCCATTTATGAACTGCCGTTCGGCAAGGGACGCCACTTCATGAGTAATGCGAACTGGCTGGTGGATGGAGTGCTAGGCGGCTGGTCAGCCAGCGGCCTTTTCACCTATAACGGCGGAGTTCCCATCCGGCTTGGCTCGGCGCTTGTGGATGGCGATCCGAGTCTGTCCCATCCCACCAGCCAGAAATGGTTCGATACTTCGAAGATCAAGCAACTGCCGGCATTCACGCGACGCGTGAATCCGGTGCAGTACGATAAGCTGCTTGGTCCGAGATACGTGAATATCGACATGACTCTGGCGAAGATGTTCCCCATCAAGGAGCGCATAAAGTTTGAACTGCGAATGGAAGCATACAACGTTGTGAATAGCTTTACGGGCGACAATCCGGTGCTGACGCCAACGTCACCGAGCTTTGGGCAGATCATCGCGCAGAGGCCGGGAACATTCGGGCGGCAGATCCAGTACACGGGGCGCATTATCTTCTGACGCTGTTTGCTCTAGCGCTACTGTTCGCCGCCGCCCCGGCCTCCGACTACACCGGGGCGGCGGCTTGCAAGACTTGCCACCCCGCCGAGTTCACTGCACAATCCTCCAGCACCCACGCGCTGGCCCTCGCGCGGTCCAAACCGGATCAGCCCGGAGAATGGGCCTTCGGGGCCGGGTCGCAGGCGATTACTTTTGTTAGCCGGGCGGACCGCGACAACTATCTGGAGCTTGGAGAGAGCTGGTATCGCGATGGGAACGGCTACGCACTAACACCGGGACACAAGAGCCGGGCAGGTGAACGCTATCGGATCTTCGACCCTTCCGCGGCGATCCTGCGCTGCTTCGGATGCCATTCCACTGGGACGTTGACGCTGGCGGCGGATCAGGCGATTGTGCCCGCGGAGTTGGGGGTTCGTTGCGAGGCGTGCCACGGGCCTGGGGCTAAGCACGCCGCGATCAAGAATCCCGGCCGGTTCACAGCAAATAAAATCAACGAGCTTTGCGGCAGCTGCCATCGCATGCCGGCATCCGCTGTTGACGGTACCGACCTGCGCAACCCATGGAACGCGCGGCACCAGCCGCTAATGCTGGCGGCGAGCGCGTGCTTCCGCAAGAGTGAGGGACGGCTCTCCTGCCTGACCTGCCATTCGCCGCACAGTCCGCTGGAAAGCAACGCTGCCGTTTACGATGCGCGATGCGGTCAGTGTCATGAAGCTCCGCGCCACATTAAGCCGGTAGCGGGAAGGTCTTGCGTGGGGTGCCACATGCCAGCTGTCCGGCCGCAGCCGAATCTCAAGTTCGCGAACCACCGGATCGCGATATACCCACCCGGTGATCCGCTGTCGCCTATTCGTGCGCGGCGCTGAGGAGATCCTTCGCTTCCTGCTGCCGGCCAATTTCGTTGAGAAAATCCGCCAGGTTCTGGATATCGGCGAGGGTCTCGGGATGTTTCGGTCCGTATGCCGCGCGGTCGATGGTCCATGCTCTCCGATAGAGCTGCTCTGCCTGTTTGCGGTCGCCCTTTGCGCGGTACGCATCGGCCAGGTTGCTGGCAGCGGCTGCTGTTCGCGGATGTTCCTCACCTACGGTGCTCTCGAATCCGTTGAGTGCCTGGCGGCCCGATGCGATGGCCTCATCCATCCTTCCGGCAGCCAGAAGCGCACCAGCCAGGTTGATCTCCACTGTTGCTGTTTCGGGATGCCGCTCCCCATGCTGCTTGCGATTGATGACCAAAGCTCGCTGCAAAAGTGGAAGAGCCTGCAGGGGTTCGGTAACGAGGGCTAGCGCGACCAGACGCACGGCTACCGGGGCTCCATCCCTGCCGCTGGCCGCTTCTTCGCGGGCTAGCGCCTGGCGATAGAATTCCGCCGCAGCGGCACGGTCTCCCGCGGCTTCCCTTAACTCTCCCAGAGCCGAGAGCCCCCGTGAGGCTATGGCGGGATCAGTGCTTTTCGCCGCTCGCATCCATAAGGGCGCTGCCTGTTCCGGAGGCGAGATTCCCGCCAGATCCGCTACGTCCGAGAGTGTCTTTGTGTCGCGGGTCTTCTCGTCAATGGAGACCGCCTCAGCCAGCGCGGCGCGAGCGGCCGCAGCATCATGTTCCCGAATCAGGAACAAGCCAAGGTCCCGGGCAGCCTGCGCCGTACGGGCGTCCGCCGCGCCGAATTCGTTCCGGCGCTGCGCCAGTGCGTCTTCAAAGATCCGCCGGATCATCGCGGGATCGGGCTGCAATGCCAACGCAAAGACCAGGCCGAGGAAGATCACGGCTGATCGTAGGGAGTGAGCCGCCGTACCCAGATGTTCCGGTAGCGCACCAGAGTGTCGTGATTCTGCAATGCCAGCGGCTCCTCGGCGTCATGGGGCAGATAGTGGGCGACCTTTCTATGCTCGACGCGCCCCATAATCTCTTTTCGATTGTGGAGCAGGACGCCGTTCTGGAAAATCGTCACGTAACCGGGCTTCACCAATTTGTCGCCGTCAAATCGAGGGGCTTCGAAGGCGATGTCGTACGTCTGCCATTCGCCTGGCTTTCGCGATGCATTCACCAGCGGCGGCCATTGGCCGTAGATGGCGCCGGCCTGTCCGTCCGCGTATGTCGGATTGTTGTAAGAGTCCAGTACTTGAATTTCATAGAAGCCCATTAACAGGACGCCGCTGTTCCCGCGCCACTGGCTGGTGCCGTCTACTTCCGCCGGCGCGGCCCATTCGATGTGCAATTGCATGTCGCCGAATTTCTCTTTGGTATAGATGTCGCCGGCGTTGTGAACCACCTCCACGTAGCCGTCCTTTACCTTCCAGGCCGGCGCCACGGTTTGGCTCTTGCCCTTTTCGCCGCCGTGCGAGAGCCATTTGGAGAGGTCTTTTCCATCGAAGAGCACAATGGCGTCCGACGGCGGACCACCGGGCTTTGCCGAGGGCGTGACCACTCGAGGCTTCGGGCGATCGATATCATGCACACGCCACTTTTGACCAGGGATGACCGGCGTATCGGTGTAGCCCGTGGGGGACGTGCGCCCCTTCGGCGGGGCGTTGTCATCGGCGCACACGGCGACGCTTGCGGCGGCCACCAGCATCCATACAAGTTTCTTAATCATGAAAAACTCCTCTACGGTCGTTTAGCTTATCGCACTGCCGGCGGTGTCCTACTATCGGGAGTATGCAGAAACCGACTTTTGATCCAGGTCTTACACAGCAAGTCACGGGAACGCTCCGCAGGGCCATTGAAAAGGACGGTAGCTTCAACGTCAAGCGCCGCGGAAATACCTGGAAGGACGTCCATCCGTATCTGCACCTGGTGAGCATGTCGTGGACCCGCTTCCTGGCGGTGCTCTTTGTGACGTTCCTGGTTCTCAATACGATTTTCGCCTGCGGCTACTATGCGCTTGGCGCGGAGGAGCTGCACAGTGGAATCGCGGCTTCAGTGGGCGGCGAATTCATGAACGACTTCTTCTTCAGCGCGCAAACATTGACAACCGTAGGCTACGGCAGCATCTGGCCGATGGGATTGGGCGCGAATTTGCTGGCCGCCCTCGAAGCGATGTGCGGGTTAATGGGATTTGCGCTCGCCACCAGCCTTCTTTATGGCCGTGTGTCCAGGCCGTCCGCGAGAATCAGCTACAGTGAGAATCTTGCCGTGGCGCCTTACATGGACGGGACCAGTCTACAATTCCGTGTAGTCAACCGGCGGCAGAATTCCATCATGGAGTTGGAGGTCACCATGGTGCTGATGGATGTGGAAGGGCCGGCCGGAAACCTCAAGCGTGTTTACAAGCCGCTAAAACTGGAACGCGACAAGGTCCTGTTCTTTCCCGTTACCTGGACGCTGGTGCATCCGATAGATCAGGATAGTCCGCTTTTCGGCAAAACCGCGGAGGACCTGGAGCGTTTGCAATCGGAATTCATGATCCTGATCAAAGGCTATGACGACACGTTCAACCAGACCGTACACTCGCGCTATTCCTACCGCTATGACGAGGTTGTCTGGGGCGCCCGATTTGCGCCGGCATTCCATATCGATGCCGGCGGCGACATCATTGTGGAAGTGAACAAAGTAGGTGAACTTATGCGAGTACAGATTTGACGACGTTGCCATGGACGTCCGTCAGCCGGAAATGGCGTCCCTGGTATTGGTAGGTCAAGCGAGTGTGGTCGATGCCCAGGCAGTGCAGAATGGTGGCCTGCAAGTCGTGGACGTGGACGGGATCTTCCGTCACGTTGTAGCCGTATTCGTCCGTTGCTCCGATGGTGAGGCCCGGCTTGATCCCCCCACCGGCCATCCATATCGTGAAGCACCTGGGATGATGATCGCGGCCATACTCCGTGGCGGTGAGCCTGCCCTGGCAGTAAACGGTGCGGCCAAACTCACCGCCCCATACCACCAGCGTGTCGTCCAGCATGCCCCTTTGTTTTAGGTCTGTGATCAAGGCGGCCGAGGCCTGGTCCGTCTCTTTGCAGCGTTTGGGCAGATCCTGCGGCAGTTTGCCGTGATGGTCCCAATCGCGGTGGAAGAGTTGTATGAATCGCGTGCCGCGTTCGGCGAGGCGGCGCGCCAGCAGGCAATTCGCGGCAAATGTTCCAGGCTTGGCCGCGTCCGGTCCGTATAGTTCGAGGACGCTGGCCGGCTCCTTAGAAAGATCTGTCAATTCAGGCACGGAGGTCTGCATCCGGAACGCCATTTCATATTGCGCAATGCGGGTGGCAATCTCGGGATCGCCGAACTCGTCCAGCTTCAGGCGGTTCATCTTGCCGAGGTCGTCCAGAAACTCGCGGCGGTCATCCGGGGTGAAGCCTTTCGGATTCGATAGGAAAAGTACGGGATCGCCTACCGAGCGAAACTTCACGCCCTGATAGCGGCTGGGCAGGAAACCACTGCCCCAGAGACGGTCGTATAGGGGCTGTCCTCCGCCGCCTGCGCCGGGTGAGATCATAACCACGAATGCGGGCAGGTCTTCGGTCTCACTGCCAATTCCATAAGAGAGCCACGCGCCAATGCTAGGCCGTCCGGCAATCTGCGACCCGGTTTGCAGGAACGTCACCGCGGGGTCGTGATTGATGGCCTCGGTATGCATGGACTTGATGAACGTCAACTGGTCCGCGATCTTCGCGGTGTGCGGCATCAACTCGCTGAGCCACGCCCCGGACTGGCCATATTGCGCGAAGCTGAACTTCGAGGGCACCATGGGAAAGCTGGATTGCGTGGCCGACATGCCCGTGAGGCGTTGGCCATTGCGAACGGATTCGGGCAGATCCTGCCCCTGGAATTCCACCAGCTTCGGCTTATAGTCGAAGAGCTCCATCTGCGACGGACCGCCCGATTGGAACAGATAGATGACGCGCTTCGCTTTCGGAGCGAAATGCGGCAGCCCAGGCAGGCCACCGTGAACGGCGCCTCTGGCATCCTTCGCAAAGACGTTTGCCAGGGCGGCGATGCCGATGCCCGTGGCGCTGCGTCCGAAGAAGTGGCGGCGTGTCATGTCCTGCATCATCTACTCCTTAGTTACCGTCTCATCCAGGTTCAGAATCAGGCTGGCGACGGCGGCATAGGGCGCCAACTGCTCCGGTGCAAACTTGGGATTTCGCGGCGCATCTCCCTGACTCACGAATTTCAGCGCTGCCTTCGGGTCGGCTGTGTAGCGCTTACGGAAACGCTCCAGGGTTGCGGCGAGCACCGTTTTCTCAGCGGCTCCCGGCGACCGCGACAGCGCCACGCGGAATCCATATCCAAGTGGATCCGTTCCGCCTTCCAGCAGCATCCGCTCCGCCAGCTTGCGCGCCGCTTCAATAAAGATTTCGTCGTTCATCAAATTCAAGGCCTGCAGTGGCGTGTCCGTGCGTGTCTCCCGGACCGTGCAGGTCTCACGGCTGGGGGAATCGAAGTTGACCATGAATGGCGGCGCGATGGTCCGCTTCCAATAGGTATAGAGGCTGCGGCGGTACAACCCGTCGCCGGTATCCGGTTTGTAGCCCGAGCCACCGGCGAGTTCCTGCCAGAGCCCGGCGGGCTGATTCGGCTTCACCGATGGACCGCCGACTTTGTTCACCAGCAGTCCGGAAACCGCGAGCGCCTGGTCGCGGATGATGTCCGGCCCGAGGCGCAGGCGAGGTCCACGCGCCAGCAGACGGTTCTCAGGGTCGCGCTGCAGCAGTTCCTGGCTTGGCTTCGACGCCTGGCGGTAGGTGGCGCTCATCACAATTGTCTTTTGCAGCGCTTTCACATTCCAACCGCTTTCGATGAACTCACGCGCCAGCCAGTCGAGCAATTCCGGATGGACCGGACGTTCGCCTTGCGATCCGAAGTCTTCCACGGTCTTCACAATGCCAGTGCCGAAATACATTAGCCAGAAGCGGTTCACAATCACACGCGCGGTGAGTGGATTGGCCGGGTCCACCAGCCAACGAGCCAGGCCGAGACGATTGTTCGGCCACTCCGGCTTCATCGGCGGCAGGACTCCGGGAACGCCGGGGGTCACCTTTTCGCCATGGGCATCGTATGCTCCGCGCTTGAGGATGAAGGCGTCGCGCGGGGTTGGGCTGTCTTGCATCACCATGACGGTGGGCACTGTTGTGTAGAAGGCGTCGCGGTCCCCGTGCGCCTTCAGCAGGCGTGCGCGGCTGGCGGTCACGTACTGGGGAGCGAACTTTTCCAGGAAGCAAAATGCGAGCTTGTCCGTTTCCGCCTTTGTGCGTTTGGCGGGCGGAGTTGCGGCGATCTCTCGAATGGATTTCAACAGCGGCACTACCGCAGCCTGCTCCGGGGTGAGTGCCGTCTTGTAAACACGCACGTCTTCAATCAGCCCGTCCCAACGCAATCCGCCGCCGGCGCCGATCCGGAAGGGTGCTTTTGTGCTGATAGGCCACATCATCTCATCAAACAGAATGTTTAGTTTCTGTTCCTGGCCGTTTACGTAAATGTGAACTCCGGACGCTTTGCGTTTTCCGTCGTAAGTCACCAGGACGTGCTGGCGCTCGTGCAGCTTCAGGGGTTGTTCCGTTTCCACGCGCAGCCCCAGGTCGGTCCAGCGGAAAATCGCATGGAGGCGGAGTTTGCCGTCGATGAGGTAAAGTCCATGCCCGGTGCCCTCAAAGAAATCGTCAGAGTGGGAAAGAATGGCCCCCTTTGGCGATTCGGGCTGAATCCACGCGGCGAACGTGAACGGGTCCTGGTAATTGAAGTTGACCTTTTCTCCATCCACTTCCACCAGCCGCTTACCGTCAAACCGGCTGGCCTCGCCGCCCAGCGGCTGATGCAACACCAGACCGTCGGTTCCATTCCAATCCTCGATTTCGGGATTCTTTTCCCACTTGCGCTGCGCTTTCGCGATGACGGGTTTCAAAGCCGCATACTCGCTCTCCGCTTTGGCAACCACCGCGTCCAGTTCGCCGAGACGCACTTGTTGATCCGGCGTCGGCGCTTTGATCAGCGGCTCTTCATTCCCAAAGTTGTAGACGTTGCCCTTTTCCGGAACGCTGTTGAAAAAGGCAAACATGCGGTAGAAATCCTTTTGCAGGATGGGGTCGTACTTGTGGTCGTGACATCGCGCACAGCCCATGGTCAGTCCGAGCCAGACGTTTGCCGTGGTTTCGGCGCGGTCCGCCACGTATTCCACGCGGAACTCTTCCGGGACGATGCCGCCTTCGGCACTGGTGCGATGATTGCGGTGGAATGCTGTGGCGATGCGCTGATCTAGTGTGGGATTCGGTAACAGGTCGCCGGCGATCTGCTCAATGGTGAACTGATCGAACGGCATATTTTTCTGAAACGCTTCGATTACCCAATCGCGCCAGCGCCACATATCGCGCGGGCCATCCGACTGATAACCGTTGGTATCCGCATAGCGCGCTGCTTCCATCCAGCGGAAGGCCATGCGTTCCGCGTAGCGCGGCGAGGCGAGCAGCCGGTCGACCACCTGTTCATACGCATTGGCGGACGGATCGTTTACGAAGGCGTCGACTTCGGCGGGAGAGGGAGGGAGGCCAGTAAGGTCGAGCGTCACCCGGCGGATCAAACGTGCGCGATCGGCTTCCGGCGCCGGCTGCAGGCCTTCTTTTTCCAGACGGGCCAGAATGAACCGGTCGATCGAATTGCGGGGCCAATCCGCGCGCTTCACTTCCGGAAGCGGCGAACGCACCGGGGCAATCAACGACCAATGTGCCTGCCATTTGGCGCCCTGTTCAATCCACCGGCGCAGCACTTCGATATCGGAGGCGGCCAGCTTGTCGTGACCCGCATAGGCAGGCGGCATGCGGGTTGCTTTGTTATCGGAACTGACTCGCTGGTACAGCTTGCTTTTGGCCGGGTCGCCGGGAACAATCACTGTGGCGGCAATGCTCTCGACGTCGAACCGAAGCTTGGTCTTGCGGTTCCCAGGATCGGGGCCGTGACACGTAAAACATTTGTCCGATAAAATAGGCCGCACGTCGCGGTTGAACTGCACGTCGGCGGCAATAGCCGCGAACGGAGAGGCCAGAATGATGAAAATTGCCAAAAACATCGGACAACTCCATTGTAGGTGGAACCGGCGGGAGCTACTCAGGCTTGGGCTCGCGGCGGTGGCCTCACCTTTGTTTGGGATGGACGAACAGGAGCCTGCGAACACGAAGATTTGTCACCGGCTGGTAGCTAAATCCATCACCGACGACGATCTGCTGTTCCTGAAGCAGATTGGATTGCGCTGGGCGCGAGTGGAATTCGAGGCGGGAGAAGGATCGTTTGATCACGTTCGAGCTATTCAACAGCGCTTCGCCAAGTTTGGCATTCGGATCTACTCGGCGGTGCACTATTCTTATCGATCCACGCGGCTGCAACTCGGGCAATCCGGGCGCGACCAGGACATCGAACGATTCCAAACGTTCCTGCGCGACATCGGTAAGTTGGAAATCCCTGTTTCGTCTTACGATTTTCATCCGGCGAATACCTATACAACGAAGATTGTGGAACGCCGCGGTTACATGGCCCGGGAGTTCGACCTGGCGGACTTCCGCGCCAGGGTGGAGAAGCAGGCATTCGAACGCGAGTACTCCGCTGACGACATCTGGGCCAACTATACGTACTTCGTGAAGGCCGTGCTGCCAGTGGCGGAAGAGGCAAAGGTGAAGCTGGCGCTTCATCCCGACGATCCGCCGGTGTCGAAGATGAATGGCGTGGCGAAGATCTTCACGCACTATGACGGCTATCACCGCGCTGAGCAGATATCGGGCGGCAGTAAATACTGGGGGCTGACGTTCTGTGTGGGCACATGGTCAGAGGGCGGCGACAAGATGGGAAAAAACGTCTTCGAGATGATCAAAGATTTCGGGAGCCGCGGAAAGCTGCTGGAAGTTCATTTCCGCAATGTGTCCGGCCCCATGCCGCACTTCGTGGAGACGTTTCCAGACGATGGGTACATGGACATGTACAAGGTGATGAAGGCGCTGCGGCAGGTTCACTTCGAGGGCGCCGCGGAACCCGATCACGTCCCCCAATTAACCGGGGACACTGGCCTGCATCGCGCCGGCACGGCCTATATCATTGCGTACATGCGGGCGTTGTTGCGGCGCGCTAATGAAGAGGTCGGCTGATCAGGGCCGGAAGCGGCCTTTCCATTCGCCGCCCGCGCCCCGCCAATGACGCAGGGCTGAATCGATGGTCGCGGCCGTGTAGAAGATGGCGATGAGGGGCAGCGTGAGAGCCCACAGCGGAGATCGCCGGTAGAAACGAAGCATCGGCACGTAGCTGACGACCATCAAGGCAAAGGCGGCGCCCGCGGGGATGCTGCCCGCGAGCATCAACAGCGGCGGGAGCAGGTAAGTCGCTATGAGGCCGAGAACAGTTCCGACGAGCAGCCACGCCGAATACTTTAGTTGCGTGAAAGCTGTCCTTGAGATCATGCGGAGTATTTCGGCGAAGGTGTTGTAACTTCGAATGCTGACGGAAGTGGAGGTAATGCCGAGCCAGATTTTGCCGCCTGTCTGCTTTACCCGCAAGGCGAGAGCGCAATCGTCGATGAGCTCGCCTTTGATGGACGCGATGCCGCCGATGCGCGCGAGGGCGGAATTGCGAATGAGGATGCAGCCGCCTGCCGCCCCGGCGGTAGACGAACGAGGGTCTTCTATCCAGCGCGGTGGATAGAGTTGGAAGAAAAAGTAGATGAACGCCGGAATCAGCGCCTTTTCCGCAAAACTCTCGCAGCGGAGGTGCACCATGTAAGAGGCGATGTCGAGCGTCTTTTCTTCCGCCCGCGCCACCAATCCTGTGAGCGTTTCCGGCGAGTGAACAATGTCGGCATCGGTCAATAGTACGTAATCGGGTTGAAACGTTTGAGCCTCTTCCAGTCCGCATTGCACCGCCGAGAGTTTGCCGGTCCAGCCCGGCGGCAATTCCGCAGCTTGGACGATGTGGACCGCGGGCGATACAGCGCGGGCCAATTCCGAGGTGCCATCGGTGCTGTGATCGTCCACAACGTAGACGCGGAATTCTCCCGCATAGTCCTGAGACGCGCAGGAAGTGACGCAGGACTGAATCGTCGGCGCTTCGTCGCGCGCAGGAATGACGATGGCAACCCGCGGCCGGGCGCGCAACTGGAACTGAGATTTCCGCTCCCGCAGCAGCCAGAATGCGCCGCGGCCCAGGATGAGGTAGAGCCAGATTACAAGAGTGAGGTTTCCTTCGAGGTGCAAATCCATGGAGGATCGGAGTTCCAAGTGTATGCCGCTATTTGCACGGTATTCAACTCCTCTTCGCTCTCCCGGTGGAATTTCGCCAGGGAATAGCCGCCGCGGAGTAATACGCGGCGATGTTCCATCCAGACCGCCAGTACCGTCCCCTGCAAGAGAACTGCGTGGAGCAGTTCCACCAGTGCACGCCCGATGGCCGAACGGCCTTGCCGCAGCCTGGAGAGAGTCTCTGCCTGATACTGCAGATGGGCGGCTTCATCCTGCAATATCTGTTGGCAAAGTGCGCGCAGCAAAGGCGCCCCCGTGGCATTGTGCAAGGCCCGGTAGTAGGGCACCGCGACTATCTCCGCACTCACAAGAACGGTGACAATTAATTCCAGTCCAGCCAGGCGGCGAATGCGGCGGAAGATCTGGTCGAGCCAGTGCTTCTTCAGCAGGGGGATGCCGTGCAGGGTAAGGAACCGGGCAAGGCCGGCGCTGTGCCGCTGTTCCTCTTGTATAAACAGCCGGAGTGTGGGGATGAATTCGACATCTTCGCTGAAGCGGGCTGCGCGACGGATGAAAGCATTGCCCTCCGAACCCTCTCCCAGTTGGAACTGCTGCATGGAGGCGCTGACGGCTGATTTCTCGTCGTCGGTCAAGCGGTACGGGTGGTCCCAGGGCATAGCGGGCCAGGAATTGCGGCGGAAATAGTCGAGCCAGGATTGGGTCATGAATTCTCCTCAACTACTCTATATTATAAAGTACTTTGTAAACGTCAATCTGAGATACTGGCCGCATGTCAGTTCCTTCCTCAACGCGGCGCGGCTTCCTGGGGTCCGCGGCCGCTTTTGCGATCACGTCAGCGAAGGGGGCCGCCAAGGCTCCTGTCATGGGGTCGGGCGAGCACACCTACGAAGTCACGCACGACTGGCCGCAGTTGCCGGATGACCTGAAGTTTGGCAATACACATGGCATCGTTGCCGACAGCCAGGGGCGTTTGATCATCGCCCACACCGTTCACAGCAGCAGTAAGAGCGGCGACGCCATCGCCATCTTCGATGTGGATGGAAAGTTCGTGAAGTCGTGGGGAGCCGATATGCGCGGCGGCGCGCACGGCCTGACGATCCGGCGGGAAGGCGGCGAGGAATTTTTATATCACTGCGACAACGTGAAAGGCTTCGTGCGCAAGACAACGCTGGATGGAGACGTAGTGTGGGTGCTGCATTGTCCGTTCATGAGCGGGGTTTATAAATCCGCCAAAGAGTACAAGCCGTCCAACTTGGCCATCGCGCCGAATGGCGATATCTATGTCGCGGACGGGTACGGCAAGTTCTACATCCATCACTACGATGCAAAGACCAACTACGTGCGGACCTTTGGGGGATCCCGAGAAGAGATGGATCGGAACCCGGGGAAGGAAACGGCTGCGGGAACAACCATCTGGCCGCATGCCATCGCAGTGGATACCCGGGGGCCGAAGCCGCTGCTGATGGTGGGGGAGCGCGGCGCCAACAGCCGCATTCAATACTTCACCATGGACGGAAAGCCTCTGCACGTACTGAAGGACGGCGTTCGCTGGCCCAGCATTTTTGAGTTCCGGAATGGAGTGGTGCTGATGCCCGACCTCAAAGCCGTAGTGACTCTGTTCGACGCTGAGAATAAGCCCGTAGTGCAACTCGGTGACGGGCGGCAGAGCGACGGCAAGACCTACGAGGGCATCCGCAACCAGAACCGTGATGCTTTCACGCCGGGGCAGTTCGTAGCTCCCCACGGCGCCTGCTTCGACCACGACGGAAACATTTTCGTTACCGAATGGGTGGAAGTGGGGCGGGTCAGCAAACTGCGCAAGATTACGTAACAGGCCCGGGATTGAACGGCGCCAGGGCGTTGTGCAGGCCCCAGTGATCCGCCCATGTCTTCTTACGCCCGCTGGCAACGTCGAGGAGATGCTGGAAAATCTCCCAGCCCAATTCTTCCATCGTGGAAACTCCGGTGGCGATGCGTCCGGCGTCGATGTCGATGAGGTCCGGCCAGCGCTCCGCCAGCGCCGTGCGCGAGGAGACCTTGATCACGGGAACCATTGCCAGGCCATAAGGAGTGCCTTCGCCGGTGGTGAACACGTGCATGTTCATGGAGGCGAGCTGCTGCGTCCCGCAAATGAAATCGCTGGCAGGCGTGGCCGCGAACACCAGTCCCTTCGCGGTAACACGTTCCCCCTGGCTGGCCACGGACATCAATGCCGTGCTGCCCGCCTTCGCCACTGACCCTAGCGCTTTTTCCACGATGTTCGACAACCCGCCCCGCTTGTTGCCTGGAGTCGGGTTCGCGCTGCGGTCCGCGGAACCTCGCAGCAGGTAATCGTCGTACCATTGCATTTCGCGGATCAGATCGCGAGCCACATCGGCGTTGATGGCGCGCGGTGTCAGCAGGTGCACCGCATCCCGTACTTCGGTCACTTCCGAGAACATGACGGTAGCGCCGGCGCGTACGAGAAGGTCCGCCGCATACCCGACCGCCGGGTTGCATGTAACACCAGAGAATGCGTCGCTGCCTCCACACTGCAGACCGACGATCAGTTCGGACGCCGGACAGGCTGTACGCTGCCGTTGGTTCAGTTGCTCCAGGCGCTTCTCCGCCGCGGCCATGATGGCCGCAATCATGTCTCCGAAGCCGCGCAGGTCTTCATTCTGCAGGCGGATGACGTAGGGATCTTCTTCCAGGACCGGCAGAAGATTCTGCTGCAGATGCCGCCCTGCGAACATTCTGGCCGGCTGCAGCTTTTCGCAGCCGAGGCTGACTACCAATGGCGCACCGCCCAGATTGGGATGCAGGCTGATGTGCTTCAAGGTCTGGATTGGCACCGCCGCGCCCGGTGCATCGATGGCAACCCCGCAGCCATAAGTGTGCGTGATGGCGATCACATCGTCGACATTCGAAAAGCGCGGCAATAGCTCCTGCTTGATGCGCCGGACGGCGTAATCCACGGTGGGCGCGACGCACTGCACGGTGGTGGTGATGCCGAGAATATTCTTGGTTCCGATGGAGCCGTTGGTGTTGCGGAATCCTTCGAAGGTGTGGCCGGTGAGCGGCGGAAGAGGCGGCGGGATTGCGGTGGCGAGCGACAACTGATCGAGCGGCGGCGCTACCGGAAGTTCCAGGACGTCTTCGCGCACCCAGGACCCGGCGCGGATTGGACGCAGAGCCAGGCCGATGATTTGGCCGTAACGAATGATGGGTTCGCCGGTTTCAAAATCGTGCAAGGCGACCTTGTGGGATTGTGGGATGCGCTCCGTCAATGTTGGGCCATCCGG
>JBDUEM010000031.1:0-40778 GCA_040002435.1 Bryobacteraceae bacterium | reverse complement strand
AAGGGGGAAGGATGCTGGCCGCAAGCACTCTTGGGATCGTCGGGATCGTCATCCTGGTGATCGCCGTCCTTGGT
Source organism: Bryobacteraceae bacterium (assembly GCA_040002435.1). GTDB lineage: Bacteria > Acidobacteriota > Terriglobia > Bryobacterales > Bryobacteraceae > JANXXV01. The sequence goes on along the minus strand of JBDUEM010000031.1, from coordinate 40,704 downwards.
CTCCTGTACACCATGTTCATGCGAGGCCGCGGGACGCGGTAACCCTCAGGAACTGGTCGACCGTCTGATTGAGCACGAGAAGTACAAGAATGCCGCCGAGATGCTGCAGCAGAAGCGCATCATTGAGGAAGCGGCCTGGTCGAATCCGCAGATGCAATCCTTCGTCGACCAGGAAGAAAATCCCGGCCTTTCCGTCACGCTCTTCGATCTGGTGAAGACGTTCCAGACCATCCTCGAACGGGCCAAGAACCGGCCGACCTACGAGATAGACAAAGAGGCCGTTACGGTGCCGGACATGATCCGTTACCTGCGCGCCATGCTGGAACAGATGGGCCGCAACGAGTCCATCTCCGCGGTAGAGTTGTTTGAGCAGCAGCGCAGCACCCGCGCCATGCTCTGCTTGTTCCTGGCGATTCTGGAGCTGGTAAAGAGGCAGGCGGTGCTGTTGCAGCAGACGGATGCCTTCGGGGAAATCGCCATCAGGCGCAGCGATTCCTTTGACGACGCCTTTGCCGAACAGTCGATTGAAGCGGTAGAACAGGAATACAGTTAGGGAGTCAATGGAAGAACAAGTAGAAGTGACAGTCGAGGCGACTGACGCGCAGGAACCGGTCGCCGTAGAACAGCTAGGACTCGAAGATGTAACCCCAGCCCCAGATCCCGACGAAGCCAGAAAGCTGGCTGTTCTCGAGGCCATAGTTTACGTAACGGATGAGCCGCTCACGGCGGTCCAGATCGCAGGCGCCATGGGCGAACCGGTGGAGTTGATCCGGAAACTTCTCGACCGCCTGGTAACCGAATACGATCGTCCGGAGCACGGATTGGCCGTCCGTGAACTGGCCGGCGGCTACAAGATGGCCACCAAGCCGGAGCATCACGAAGCCGTCCGGGCATTCGTCAAGAGCCTGAATCCGCCGATGAAGCTCTCGCTGGCGGCACTGGAAACGCTGGCCGTCATCGCCTACAAGCAGCCGCTCACCGCGCCGGAGATCATGGAGATCCGCGGAGTCCAGGGCGCAGGTGTGCTCAAAACGCTGCTTGATCGAAAGCTCATCACCACGGCCGGCCGCAAGAACGTGGTCGGCAAGCCGATCCTTTATAAGACCACCAAGGAGTTCCTGGTGCAGTTCGGGCTGAAGGACCTGAACGAGCTGCCCAGCCTGAAGGAATTCGAGGAGCTTCGCCGCCTCGCCTTCCAGGACGTGGAGGAGCCCCCAATGGACGCGCCCGCGCCGGAAACAGCGCCGCAAACAGCGCCGCAAATAGCGCCGGAGACAGGGCCCGAAACAGAGCCCGAAATACCAGCGGAAGCCCCGCCGGAGGAGCAATCGTGAGCGAGGAACGGCTCCAAAAAATCCTCTCCCGGGCCGGAGTCACCAGCCGCCGCAAGGCGGAGGTCCTGATCACCGAAGGCCGCGTGACGGTCAATGGCGCGACGATCACTCAGTTAGGCTCGAAAGCCGATCTGGAACAGGATCACATCAAGGTAGATGGCCGGCTGCTCCACCCGCCGAAGAACCTGGTCTACATTGCGCTCCACAAGCCGAAAGGGTGCGTCACCACCTCGCACGATCCCGAGGGCCGCGAGACCGTGATGGACCTCGTCAAGGGCCTCAAAACCCGTGTGTACCCCGTGGGCCGTCTGGATTACAATAGCGAGGGCTTGCTGCTGCTCACCAACGACGGGGAGTTTGCCAACCGGATCACCTCCGCCAAGAGCCACGTCCAGAAGACCTACCTGGTGAAGTCCAACGGGCTGCTGACTCCGGAACAGGAAGAGCAGTTCCGTAACGGTGTCTCCATTCACGGCCAGCGGACCGCGCCGGCCGAGATCAAGCTGTCGAAGAAAGCCGAAAACCCCTGGTACGAAGTCAAGATCTACGAAGGGCGGCAGAATCAGATCCGTATTATGTTCAAGAACTTCAACCGCCTGGTGGAAAAGCTGAAGCGAACCAAAGTCGGCTTCCTGGAACTGGGCACCTTGAAGGGCGGGGAATTCCGCTACCTGACGGCCAAGGAGATCGAGCGCTTCAAGAGGCTGCTGAAGATGGAGGAAGATGCCGCCGGAGAGTGAGATCCTTAGCAGCGTGAAGACGATCGCGGTGGTGGGCCTCTCCAGCAAGCGGATGCGGCCCAGCTACGGGGTGTCGGAATACATGCAGCATGCCGGGTATCGCATCGTCCCTGTCAATCCTGGGGAAACAGAGGTACTGGGAGAGAAGGCCTATCCCGATCTTGATTCCATCCCGTTCCCCGTGGATCTGGTGAATGTGTTCCGGCGTTCGGAACTGGTGCCGCCGGTAGTCGATGCGGCCATCCGGATCGGCGCCAAAGCCGTTTGGATGCAAGAGGATGTGATCCACGAAGAAGCCGCGGAAAAAGCCCGTGCGGCCGGTTTGAAAGTCGTCATGGATCGCTGTGTCCTCAAAGAGCACCGCAAGATGGTGCGCTAAGGTGTGCTATTTTCGAGTATTAGCAACGCATGTTTGAGACTAAGCCCTCTGAGGTAATCAGCACTGTTCCTGACGCGCCGCGGTTTGCTCCGCTGCCAGCGTTCGCCTCGATTGCTGAGGGCGACGGCCCGATTGCACCTTGCGAAGGCAAGCGCATCGGGATTCTGATCGTCACCTACAACGCGGTCACAACTCTCAAGCGGGTCCTGGAACGAATTACCCCCCGGGTCTGGCAAAACGTGGAAGAGATCGCCGTCTTCGACGACGCCAGCCAGGACGCTACCTACGAGCTTGCCATCGGATTGAAGGCACTGAACTCCTTCCCGAAGCTGCATGTTCTGAAACATCAGAAGAACCTCGGCTACGGCGGCAACCAGAAGGCCGGCTACGAGTACTTCATCAAGAAGGGCTTCGATATCGTGGTTCTGCTGCACGGCGACGGGCAGTACGCTCCGGAGATCCTTTCGCACCTCTATCATCCGATCGTGAAGGGCGAGGCCAGCGCAGTCTTCGGATCGCGCATGATGAGCACCTACGGCGGCCCCATTAAGGGCGGGATGCCCGCCTACAAGTATGTCGGGAACCGGGTGCTTACGGTGTTCGAAAACCGCTCGTTGGGTCTCGATCTCACGGAATTTCATAGCGGCTACCGCGCCTACGATCTCCACGCGCTGAAGAAGATCGACTTCTCGAAGATGACGGACGATTTCCACTTCGACACCGAGATCATCATCAAGCTGCAGCACCAGCGGTTTCACATTGCCGAGGTGCCCATCCCCACGTATTACGGGAATGAGATCTGCTACGTCAACGGCATGAAGTATGCCCGTGACGTCTTCCGTGCCGTGCGCCGCTACCGGCAGACCTGCCGTTCGGTGGAGCGCCACCCGGAGTTTGAGGAATACTTCAACCACTATCCGATCAAGAAGAGCCTCGGTTCCAGCCATGCGTATGCGCATGAGTTTGTCGGGGCTCAGCAATCGGTACTGGACATTGGCTGCGGCGAAGGCCACATGGCCCAGGAACTCCAAAAGGCCGGGAATATTGTCACGGGATTCGATGTTCTCGAACAGCCTCTGAAACCGGAAGTATTCGAGCAATACATTCCGTGCGATCTGGATGGCGGATTCGTGAATGGCATCGACGGCTTGCAGCGAAGGAAATTCAGCCGCATTCTGCTGCTCGACATTCTGGAGCATCTGCGGCACCCGGAAGTGATCCTGCGCAACTGTCACCAGTTGCTGGAGCCGAACGGCCAGATCGTCGTGTCGCTTCCCAATGTGGCGAACATCAGCGTCCGCCTGCTGCTGCTGTTCGGTATGTTCAACTACACCGAGCGCGGTATTCTGGACCGCACCCACGTTCATCTGTACACGCGCCGCACAGCCAGGCAGATGCTGGCCGATAACGGCTATGAAGTGGTGAAAGAGAAGATGACCGCGATGCCGCTGGAACTGGTGTTAGGCATGCCGCCTGAAAATCCCTTCATGCGCCTGGTGAATCTTTGCATGCGGACGTGTTCGGCGCTGATGCCCGGCTTGTTCGGCTATCAGATCATGTATGTAGCCGAGTCGAAGCGCAACAAGTAAGACGCTACTTGTTGCCGATGCCCCCGCGCAGATCGCGCAGCACGCTCAAGACGCCCGGCACCAGAGTAATCACAAACAGCACTGGAAGAATGAACAGGATGATGGGGAACAGCATCTTGATCCCTGCCTTGGCCACCGCTGCTTCCGACCGCAGCCGCCGGCGTTGCCGCAAAGAATCGGCGTAGACTTTCAGCGCCTGAGACAAACTGGTGCCGAACCGTTCGCTCTGCACGATCATCGCCGATAAAGACTTGATATCTTCGATCCCTGTCCGCCGCACCAGTTGCTGAAAGGCTTTGCTGCGGTCCTGTCCGGCTTTCACCTGCATCACGACGGTGTAGAATTCGGAGGCCAGTTCCGGATAGATATACTGCATCTCCTCGCTCACGCGAAGCAATGCCTGGTCCAAAGCCAATCCGGTCCCCAACACGATACCGAGCAAATCCACCGTATCGGGCAAGGCCTCCTGCAGCTTTCTCCGGTAGCGTTTCACAAGGCGGTGCAGCACCTGCGGCGGCAGAAGGTAGGCGAGTAATCCGGCGGCCATCATCCCCCCGAACTTGTTCGACATTGGATTGTCCTTCTGCAGGTAGAGCATTCCGCCCAGCAGCAGGAGCGCGAAGATCAATTGGCCGATCGTATAGCGCGCCAGTGCCTGGCGGTTACGGATCCCCGCCTGCGCAAGTTCCTTTTCGGTATCGTTCATCCAATCTTCGCCGCCGGGAATCAGGCTGATGATGTACAGGAAGCTGTTGACGAAACCGCCGCCGCCCTTGCGCCGGGGAGTTCGCGCGGCAGCCACCATTGCGTGCGCCTGCAACTCTTCCAGCCGGTCGCCGAGTGGATCTTCCTTTTCCTGAAATAACTGCATACCTGACCAGACCAGCGCCACAAAGGTGCCGAAGGCCAGGCCGAAGAATACGGTTCCGAATACCATGCTGGGTCTCCTACAACTTCGGATTCGCGAGTTTGCGAATCACCAGAATTCCGACGATCTCTGAGATGATGGCGTACAACAGAAACTTGCTGCCCGTTTCATCCGTGTAGAGCATCATCATGTACTCCGGCTTCAGGAACCAGAACCCGATGCCGACCACAATCGGTAGCGAACAGAGCAGACCGGCCGATAGCCGCTGTTGCGCGGTGGCGGCCGACAGTTTGGCAGCGAGGTTCAAGCGTTCCCGAACCAGGGTTGCAAGGTTTTCCAAAACAGTCACCATGTTCGCGCCGGTCTGGCGCTGCAGGATTAACCCGGTGATAAAGAACTTGAGGTCGATTAGCGGGACGCGCGCGCCCATGTTGTGCAGCGCATCCTCGATCTGCGATCCCAGCGCCAACTCCTCCAGCACCTTGCGGAACTCCATCCGGACCGGATCAAAGGTCTCCTGAGAGATGGTCTCCAAACCTGCATGGATATTGTGTCCGGCGCGCATGGACCGGTTGAACAGATCGATCGCATCCGGAAGTTGCTCTTCAAACTTCGTGAGCCGGCGGCTACGCTTGAAGTTGATATAGAAGATGGGAATGGAGCCCAGCCCGACCGCAAGCAAGATGCGCAGAAAATACATCGAGATGAAGAAGCCGAAGAGGATATAGGCGCCCACTGTGATCAGCACAACCAGCGTGAATACTTCGGCCGCACGGTACTTGAGATTCGCTTGATCGATGTGCATCTGCAATCGCCGCAAAACACCGATCCAGGAAACGAAATCACCCAGCGCCGCCAGGGGGCCGCGCTTTTCGCGCTTGAACAGATCGGGTGTCGATCGAGTCCGTACGCCGCTGCGGGCCCGCAACTCGCGGAGGCGGGCGGCCAGCAGCTGCTCGGATTCCTGTTGCGGCACATGCCATACCATGTATCCAGCGCCGGATAGAGCCGCGGCAAAAATCAGGAATGCGACGACGACGAACATCTACCTGTCCTTCACTTCCATTTCTTCACTGAAAATAGCCTGCGACAAGTGGACGCCGTAAGCCTTTAGCCGTTCCATGCAGCGCGGCCGGTATCCCGTGGCCCGGAACTTGCCCACGGCTTTGCCGCGCTGGCTCATGCCGGAGCGTTCAAATACAAAGATGTCTTCCATATTGACGTGCTCATCTTCCACGTCAGCAACTTCGCTGATGCTCAGTATCTTTCGTGTTCCATCGTTCAGGCGGCTTACTTGAATCACGATGTGAATGGCGGACGTCAACATCTGCCGGACAACTTTATCAGGAATGCTGGAACTGGCCATCATGACCATAGTCTCCAGGCGCGAGAAGGCATCCCGGGCGGAGTTGGCGTGGCACGTCGTCATCGATCCATCGTGGCCCGTATTCATCGCCTGCATCATATCCAAGGCTTCCGCGCCGCGGCACTCGCCGATGATGATGCGGTCCGGCCGCATACGCAGGGCATTGATCACCAGATCGCGCTGCGTGATGGCGCCCGCCCCTTCAATGTTCATGGGACGCGTTTCCAGCCTGACGATGTGCGATTGCTGAATCTGCAACTCCGCCGTGTCTTCAATGGTGACGATGCGTTCCTCTTCGGGAATGAACCGCGAAAGGGTATTCAACATCGTCGTCTTGCCCGCGCCCGAGCCGCCCGACACAATGATATTGAGCCTCGCCTCGGTGCACCCGCCAAGGAAGTCGAGCATGCCGGTGGTCATCGTCTCGTTCTTCAGGAGATCTTCGGTGGTCAGCAGCTTCTTGCCAAAACGTCGAATAGAGAGAATGGGTCCGATGAGCGACAGCGGCGGAATGACCGCGCAAACACGGGAGCCGTCCGGCAGTCGAGCATCCACAATCGGCGAGGAATCGTCGATGCGGCGGCCTATGTTCGACACAATCCGGTCGATGATCATCCGTACGTGGGCCTGATCCTTGAAGCGGACATTGGTCTCAACCAACCGGCCTCCGCGCTCCACATAGATGCTGTCGAAGCCGTTCACCATGATGTCGCTGATGGTCGGGTCTTTGAGCAGAGGCTCCAGAGGTCCCAGGCCGAAGACCTCGTCGAGCACTTCCTCAATCAGTTTTTCGCGCTCGGCCACGGTCATCGGAATGGATTCTTCCGCAACCAACCGCTCCACCACGTTGCCGATCTGCTCGCGCACGCCGTCCTTGTTCAGCGCGCGAAGCTGGTCGGGCGACAGCGAATTCAGGAGCTTGGAATGAATCTGCGTCTTGAAGACAAACCAGCGGTCTGCGCCGCTTGCCGGCCGCACCATCGGGCGGGTGCCCATCCTAGAACTTCTCCGTCTGCATATAACCAATCATAGGGTTGAGGGCTGTCACGCCGACTTCGCCGTGGTTTTACTAATGCCGGTGGCCTTGTCTACAAACGACCGGAACGCCTTGTCGAACTCCGGCGCGCTCTGCCGGTCGGCTACCAGGGGGCGCGCCTTGTTCACCGCCGTCAGCATTGCCGGGGTGTCCGGGATGCCATAGAAGACGGGCTGATTGAGCGTCCTCTGAATTTGTTCCAGGCTCGTATAGTTTGGATTACTGCGCTTTTGATAGCGATTGCAGACCACGCGAATCTGGTCCTGAGTGAAGCCCATGCGCATCAGGTAGGCGATGTAGCGCTGGGCGTTGCGAATGGACGGAAACTCCTGCGTCACCACGAGAAAAATAATGCTGGAAGCCTGCAGTGCGCCGAGCACGATTTCGTCTGAGACCGATCGTCCCGCATCCACTACAATCGCCTCATACTTCTCGACAAGAAACGTGCCGAACTCGCGGAACATCGCTTCGGAGAAATAGCCCCGCTGCTCCAGCGCATCCGGCGGACCCACGAGAAAGAAGCCGAGAGGATCGCGCGTGACAAAGCCTTCAAATAACGCCTGGTCCATGCGTGAAAGGTTTTCACCGACTTCCTGCAGCGTGTATTGTGGCGCCGCTCCCAGTTGCATCGCGACGTCGTTACCGATGGCATCCAGGTCGATCAGCACGGTCTGCTGCTTGCGCTGCGCCAGTACGGAGGCGAAGTTCACGGCGAGACTGGTGGCGCCCACGCCGCCTTTGGTTCCCAGAAAACTGTAGATGCGGCCCAGTTTGCTGGTTCCTGAACTGGCGCGCCGAGGTGTCTTCTCCAGCCGCGCGAGAGCATCCCTAAAGTCGGTGCGGCGCAGAGGCATCATGAGAAAATCGTTCGCGCCGGCGCGGATTGTGGCGATCACCGATTCTCCGTCGCCGCTGTAGTTCGCGGCGAGGATATAGAGGTCGGGGGCCGCCGCGCGCACCTTTTCGAGGATACGGAAACCTTCAGCCGGGTCGCCGCCGATGTCCAGAATCAGTGCCGCCTCGGGATGCCGCTCCAGGTCCTGCAGCACGCGGATATAGAGGTTCGAGGCGACCTCGGTGTATTCGGAGATCAGCTTGGCGTTAGGCTGATTCAGCAGGTTCTCGCGGATCATTTCCCGGAACTGCTCGTCTGTGGATGCTACCAATAATGAGATCGGCATTAAGAATTCCTATGGCACACAGATGCTCTGTTCCGGGTCGCAGCCCGCACCCTCGATTGACATGGAGGTGCGGAAATCCGGCAAGTTCACCGGAGGGAGCCCTAGTGTGTTCATGAATCTGGTGAACTGGTAGTTCGCGATACTGACCGTCACCGCGGCGGGGATGCAATCAACGCTGCATTCGCCTCCGTCGCAAGTGAAGTCGACCAGGCCACCGGTATCGGGATCACGGGAAAAATACCTGACCGTGATTTCCACCTGGCCGCTTCGAACCTGGTCCATGTCGATCATGGGCGGAACATTCGCGCGCATGTAGGCAATCACATTTTCGCCGGAGCCCTGCCAGCAGTGCGTTGCGGCATAGCGTGCACCGTCGCGCGTGAAATCTACCATGCTGTGCCATACCCAAAGCAATTGCGCCGTGAAGATGATCATGAACGTCATGGGCGCAAGAATGCCCGCGAATGTGATGGCGTATTCCAGCAGGGCCTGTCCGGATTGCGATTGGCGGCGTCGAAGACTCATCGTCCTAGGAACCTCCGAATGGCACGCGGATGCGCGGCTTGAAAAGAATGGGATCCACTGTCAGGTAGGGGATCGACGGGCGAATAGAGTATCCATCCGGAATGGATACGACGATGAAGTCAGGGGACCGGCCGCCGGAGCCAAGGTCGCAGCCGGTGATCGAGCAGTCGCACTGGCCCAAATCCTGCGTGTCGGCGGAGTAGCGTTCGATTCGAACCTGCACCATGTCGGCTGTCAGGTTGGCGACGATTGGACTTGTAGTGGAGTCCGTGCTGCCGCCGATGGCGAAATTCTTAGCGGCGGTGACGATTGCATCCGAATCGGCGCAGAAGTTCACGCCCTGCTGTGTGCCCACATATCGCGCGATTGTGTACATGGTCTTCTGCAGCGTGTAGTAGACATAGGTGATGCGCGCCAGTTCGCTCATTCCCATCAACAACAGAACCAGCAAGGGCGTCCACATCGCCATTTCGAGCATTGCATTGCCGCGCCGACTCTTCATTGGTGCAGCACCACCTTCCCTGGACCGTTCGTGATCTGGCATCCGCTAAACGATCCCTGCTTCACGGGCACGGGGTTGCCGATATAGAGCGCCGCGAATCGTGCGTTCACGTCTGAAGGGTTCAGCGTCACGTCGTTGGGGTTCGGCTCCACCAGAAACTGGCGGAATCCAAGAATGGTCATGGTGTTGGTTCCCGAAAGCGCATCGACGATCGGTATAGTGATCACGCGCCTTCCGTTTCCGGCATAGGCCGTGTAGTCGTCCAGGTCCGTGATGTCCGTGTCGGGGATCTGCGCCGAGAGAATGGTATCCGCGTCAACCACGTTGGCGCATGCGGTGGGGACGGTGCTGGAGTCGAAACGGGCAGCCAGTCCGCAAAGGAAATTCGATGCCGCGTTCGGCGGCCGGTTCAGGTTGCAATTGAGCGGCACCGCCGTGGCCCATACCAGCTCGGCGGCATCCACCGAGACGCATGCCTTCGCGGCTGTGACGCTGGGCGGCAGTCCCTGCGCGCCGATGCGATAGAGCTGAGAGCTTTCATCCGGGAACAGAGTTGCATCGGCATCGAGTCTGTCCAAGAGCAGGAATTGGATGCGCTGTACGCTGGAGCCGATCGCGCCCGGAGTTGGCGCACCCGCGCACTGATACCCAAGCGTGTAACGAGTCTGCGGCGTGAGGCCGAAATTAACGGTGTCGGTGGCATCCAACGCGGCGATCGCGATGGGCTCAATGCCGCAGGCGGTGCACAACGGCGCGCTGACGCCGGCAACGGCTTGCGCCGCAATGGGAGTCTTGCGGGCTTGGCCGAGCGACAGAAAACTCCAGAATGTGAGCGGCGCATCCGCCGTGATGCTCACGCGCGCGTACTTTGCCGTTGCGCCGCTGGCTTCCGATCCGCTCGCGCCCGTGCCGCCTACCGCATCTACTACGGTTTCGAAATAAGTGGGATCGGGCACTTCGCTGTTGAGGTTTCCGTTCGTTTCGCCAATGTTCAGTCCGCCGAAATCGTAGCGATTCCCGAAACCGCCACTGTTATTGATGGTCAGGCGAGCGGCCGTGGACGCGTTCAAAACGCTGGCGTCTGTGCCGGTGAGCTTCTGTGCGGCGGCCAGCGCCATGGAATCGGCCGCTGCCTTCAATTCTCCCCGCACCAAATACAGGCGGCCCAAATCAATGGCGAATCCCATGAACCCGAACAGCACCGGCACCAGAATGATCACAATCTGAATGGACATGGATCCCGTTTCGGATCGCCGGTCATTCGTCCTTGTGTTCCTTCCCGCCATTCGTTTTAGTTCGGTTCCTGGTGTCCGCGCGGCCCAACAAAAGCGGGGTCTGGAGCAGACTTCTTCTTCTTCTTTGCGTCCTTCTTAGCCTTTTCCTCCGCGACGGTCGGCAGGAAGGTGGCGGACATGTCCGGCAATTTCGCCTTCTCGTCCGCGGAAAGCGGTTTGACGAAGTGCGGCGTGACTACCACCAGCAGTTCATCCATGGTCTTCTTAGTGGAGCGGCTGCGGAAAAGCTGGCCCAGAACGGGAATGTCTCCCAGCCCCCAAACCCGATTCAGTTGTTCCACTACGCGGTTGTCAATCAGACCGGCGATGGCGAAGCTCTCTCCATCTTTGAGGATCACTTCGGTTTCCGCACGGCGTGTGGAAACGGCGGGGATGAGAAAGCCCTGCAGCGTGACGGCATTCGCAAAGTCGAGCGCGCTGACTTCCGGCGACACCTTCAGATGAATACCGCCGCTGGGAGTCAGTGTAGGCGTGAAGCCAAGCTGCACGCCAAATTTCTTGAACTGCACCGTGACTACCGGCGCCACCGCGCCGCCCGTTGGCGTGGCTGTCAGCGTGGGAAACGGAAACTCACCACCGGCCAGGAAGCTGGCCTCGCTGCCCTCAATTGCGATGAGATTCGGCTCCGCGAGAATCTGCAAAAGATTGCGGCCCTGCAACGCGCGAATGGTCGCGCCGATGTTCAGGTCGGGCCGGAAGATAAAGAGGTTGAGGAGGTCAGAGAAGTTCGTCGTGGGGGCGTTCGTATCCCCATTCTGATTCTGCAACTGGCTGAAGCGAGGCGCGGCGAATTGCTGTGTGGACGTTGCGCCCAACATCTTGCCGTTGGTAGACACCAGATTGAAGCCCATCTCCTGCAGGGCGATCCGGTCGATGCTGGCGAACTTTACCTGCAAAAGGATCTGCTTGGGATCTTCGGCGGGCGGCGTCTGCAGCAGATTCACCACAGTCTTGGCCCGGGTGGAGGCGAGTGCAGCGGCGCGCTTGGATTGCGCGGAATCCTTCACTGCGCCGGTAAGCACCAGCGTCTCGGCGTTTCCGGTGATAGAGACGTTCGAGTCCGGAAAGCCGTCGCGGAATTCCTTGCGGAAGTTCTCGAAGTCGGAAGTGTCGGGCGTGACGCTGACGTTGTACCGCCCCGCGGCGGCGCCGGTTTCCCAAATCATCACCGTCGTCTTACCGGGTCCCTTCGCGTTGATCATCACCTCGCGAGGCGATACTACAATCGCATCCGCAATCTTCGGCTCCGCGACTACCACCCGCGCCACGTCCTGCTCGAACTGCAGCAGTTCTCCCTTACCCGTCATCAACGTCAAATCGTGGCTCACGGGCGATTGCGCCAGGAGCGAAACTCCTATTGCAAGCGGCAGGGCGTATCGGCTGAACAGACGTCTCATTGGAAAATTTCCTGGACGTGCTTGTCGCCACGATAGACGTCAACCACGACCCTGGGCTTCGGCGGCTCCTTTTTCTCTTCTTTCGCCTTCACGGCAGGCGCTCCATTGGTGAGTTGATTCCACACCCCGTTGTCACGAATGTTTGGCATGTTCATGCGGCGGGCGTACTTGGCGGAGCCGGCAAACATTTCCGGATCGATTGTTTCGGCGGTTGCAGCCTCCGAACTCTCGCCTACGGACTTGTCGAGCGGATTGCGCAGGGCCAGGCTGATCTTTCCCTGGTTCTTGGCCAACTCCAATTTCTTTGCTTCCTCCGGTGTCACCAGCAGCGTGGCCGCTTGCGTCAATGGCCGCGTTACTCTGGCGTCCACTGCCTGTCCGGCTTCCGTCAGCCGTCCTATGGAGAGCACAATTATGTCTTGGAGGATGGTGGTGGTCAGCGCTTCCCGCATCGATCCAGTCCGGGTAAACAGAACATCCACGTGGGAGCGGGGTTGAATCAATCCGCCTGCGCCAGTGGCGTCGGTCACCGGAACAGAGAGAGCGCGCTTGCCGTTCTCAATGGTGGCGGAAAGACCTTCGGCGCCGCCCATGCTGGCAAACTTGTTGCGCGCGAAAGTTTCGTTGGCATTGATGGGATGCAGCAGGGTCTGGTCGAGCGCTCCGCCTTCGTCCGTGATGGCCATTCGCGGCATGTCTTTTTCCGCGATCTTGATCTTCTTCAAGTCGGTCTTCTTCAGCCGCGTTCCCGCCGGCATATCACGAGCCGCCGCGATCACGTCGCTGAGTTTCTCCGTTCGCGGGCCCGCCGCTTTCGCATATACCAGCCAAGTGAGCAACGCCGCCGATACCCAGGCGCCGGCGAAGATCATTAGCATTTTCTGACGATCCATAGTTACTGCTTCTCCAGGAGAGTGGCCGTACCGTCTGTATAGGTCTGCTTCCAACCGAGTTGACGGAGTGCCGGAATGAGCGAATATCGATTGGGCAGCAGTGCGTGCGTGAACCTGTCGCGATCCAGCAGTTCGCGCCAGCCGGGGCGCACTTCCACCAGGTTCAGATAGTCCTTCATATAAGCGCTGCCGTAGAAGTCGCTGCGTCCGTCGAAGAAAACGGGCAGCGCGCCGTTGAAACGGTAAATCAGATAGCCGCCGAACTTGTCGGGCGCCAGCAGGCGAATGTTGACAGGCAACTTTGCCGATGCCTCAACTGGAAATTCGGTGTCAGGAAAACCAGTGCGCGCCTGAATGGCCGGAGCATGAAGCGCGGCAAAGACCAGGACTACCGCGACGGGCGCTACGGCGTAACCGCGCAGCCCCGCATCGATTGAGCGCAGGTTTCTGGAGTACTGCAGGAAATTTGCGATGGCTTGTTGCAGATGGGGCTGCAGTCCTTTCACCTCGGCCAGTCCTTTCGAAATCGCGCCGTTTGCCAAGGGAAGCAGCAGCAGGGCTACCAGCGGCAATCCTCGCGCGGAGCGCAGGGCGATCCCAAGGAATGCCGCCGCCAGCAGGAAGTGCGCCAGGTTTCGTTGTCCCAGGGCAAGCACAGCGCCGAAGGCCGCCAGTCCAACGCAAAGCAGAATCTGCAGCGAGCCTTCCGCATGGAAATTGAAGCTCTGGAACTCACCAATGCGGTCGAGCAGTTCGTTGTTGCCGAGATACGCGATCACGTGCCGCTGCAGGTGCCAGCCATACGGATTCAGGAATCCGCCGGCGAAGGCAGCAGCGGCGGTTATGGCGAAGCGCCGGCCGAGAGACCATTCCGCCGCGCGGTCCAATTGCCAGATGAGAGGCCGCAGGAAATGAGAGAACGCGTAGATCAGGGCGATGAGAGGAGCAAGAAAAAAGCTGGCGTGTACATTGGCCCATACGGCCCCGAGAACTGCGCCGGCCAGCAGCGCGTGCCCTGTTGATCTGGACTTCATCCCTTCGGCATACCAGACGGAAGCAAGCAAAAAAAGCCAGCCAAAGACATGCGGGCGCGCCAGCCAGTGCAGGTTCGCCGTAGAGATCATCAGTGTGGCCATTGCCCCGGCGATGAGGAAATTACCGCCGACGGCCCAGTGAAGCTGGAACCAAAACCAGGAACAGGCGCCGATGGCGAGTCCATAAAGAAGCGCGACCCCCGTCATCCCGTCCAGCCGGTGGGCGGCCCCCATCAAGACGTCAGCGCCCCATTCCCAGGCAAACCACGGCTGTCCGCGGCGCAACAGGGAATAGGGATCTGTTTGCGGCAGGCCGGACCCGGAAAGAATGGCTTCCCCGGTGCGAATATGCCACCCGGTGTCGGAGTCACGGAACAGCTTTTGAGTACCGTCAAAGAGGAAGAGACAAATAAAAATCGTGAGGATTCCAAACAGCAGAGCGGCGTCCGGCAGCACCCAGGAGAGCGATTCACGCCGCATGACGCCGGGGTTCTCGAGTGAGCAGGTCAAATCCATCGTTTGCTGCGCCTATCGCTGACCTGCTCCGCTTGCTATTGGCCCGAGGTTCCGATGCTGGCCAAGCCCTGTGTAATGCTGGAATACAAGCTGACCACCGCGGTGGACAACTGATTCACGGTGGTGATTAACGCCAATCCCACGGCGGCGACAATCAAGGCGTATTCCACAAGGTCCTGGCCCTGTTCGTCTCTTACTAAGCGAAGGATAAATTGTTTCATGGCTTTCTCCCCTGAATTATTTCGAGGCGGTCTTCACGTTTTCTTGTTCGTGGACACGCCCGTCCGTACCTAAGAAAATCTTCTTCATCCCTCCGGAAAACCGCTTCCAATGCGACGAAGAAGCGCTTGCCGGAACCGCGAGTGGCTGCCCGTCCAATTGCGACAGTAGCAGCAAGTTGCTTAGCGCGGCCGGATGATCTTTCCTATATCCTAGCGCTATGCGCAATTCCTCGCGCGCCTGTTTGTAGGCGCCCTGCTCTATGAGGACGGCGGCCAGGTTGCTGTGGGCCGTTGCCGGATCACTGACGGATTGCATGTGCAGCACGGCTTCGCGCGGCTGCGAGGCTAGCGCCACGCCCAGATTGTTGCGCGCGATTTGGGACTGCGGCGCGATGGCGAGTGCGGTGCGGAATTCGTCGGCTGCTTGCGACATTCGATTCTGCAGCAGCAGATTGTATCCCAGGTTGTTATGGACGGCGTCCGATTTCGGGTTCAGGATCAAAGCCGCGCGGTAGCTTGCTTCGGCTTTCGCAAAGTCTCCCGCTTCGTCCTGCAGGATGCCGAGCCAGTTCAGCACTTCCGGCGACACGTGGTGGTGGTCGCTCTGGAATTTGGCCAGAGTCGTCAGGGCCTGCGCGGACAAGTCCAAACGCCGCAGCATGCGTGCGTGGCCCACCGCCGCCTCCGGTGAATCCGGCGCCAGCTGTGAAGCCAGGCGGTAATGTTCGGCGGCAAGTTCAGGGATCCCGGATTCTTCATAGTGCCGGGCGAGCTCCATGCGTATCTTGAGGTTCGAAGGGTCGGCCGCCATTCGCTGGCGCAGTGTGCGGGCGATCGTGTCGCCTTCTCCGGCATCGGCCGCATTAGCAATCTGCCGCTTCATGGCGCTGATGGGCTGCGTGTCCGGGTGCCGCGTCATCTGGACGGAACTGGTGCGCACGGTGTGCGTGCAGCCGCCTGTCATCAGGGCGAGAAACAGAATCGGTGGGTATTTCGTCATCTTCTATTTGATCAATTCCAGCTCATCACCCGGTTGGGTTCCGGTTTCCGCGATCGTTCCGGCGGGCAGTTCCAACACGGAATGAGCCCTCAAACACATAGCAATTCCCCAACGACCCATCTCTTTCCTAACCTTCAAAACTTTGCGCTTCTTATTCAGGAACAGAACATCAATCGAGAATTTCATGCCGAAGCAATGGACGGCCTCACAAGGGACAATCCACAGGCCCTGGCCTTTCGTCAGACCAGGATGTTTTAGCAGACCGGTGCGCCTTTTACTGCTGGTGTCGGCAATCTCAATCGCTTCGCCCAGAGAAACCGCTTTCGTTCTGTTCTCAACTCGCACTTACAGATAACACTCCCTAACACCCAGTCTTCGAAATTGTTGCGGGCTCTTTCAAAATCCTGCGGTAGATTGAAGGGTTTAGAGTAGCTTAGTTGGCGATCTGATTGCAATGGTACGCGGTGACGCATGATATCATTGGCGATTTCGAGCCTATGCGTCCTTCGTTAGCGCTTGTCTGGCTAGCAAGTGTTCTCCCTCTGACTGCGGCACAAGGCATGCTTCGAGTCCGTGTAATCGGTCCGGATTTCAAGGGGCGAAGCGCCGTCGTGCTGGCTCCGGAAGGCGGCGGCAGTCCTTCCGGTCCGAGTGACGATACGGGTTTCACCGTGGTGCCGTTCACGTATGACCGGGAGCCGCCCTACAAGCTGTCGATTCTGGTCAAGCTGCCTCGCGATCTGTACATCGTGTCGCCCTGTGACGCCCAGGTGCCGGTGCCACGTTGTACTGATACGCAATGTTTTGAGCGTGTGATGCTGCTGCGTCCGGGGGAGCAGTTTCAACCGCCCGGTTTGCGAGCCATTGGCGCATCGATCAGCCGCGCCTCGGCGCCGCGGTTGGTGGACCATGATCCGGAAGAGGGTCTGAGATCCGAAGCGCTGAAGCAGATTGCGGCGCGCGTGCGCGGGGAACCGGCAGAGATCGACGGAAGGATCAGGAATTGGGCGGCGAAGGCGTCCGACCCGGACGATCGGGCGTTCGCAGCGCTGTACGTGAGGGAGTGGGCTGCGGCCGAGCAACAGTTCAACGCGCTGGCGAGCCGCGCCGCGCCGGACCAGCGATCCGATTTCCTGGAGCGAAGCGCCGTGGCCAGCTACCGCCGGGGCAAGTTCGCCGATTCCGCTGCCCACGCGCGCTCCGCCGCCGCGCTGGAACCGGCGGACCAGGAAACACTCAATCTTTGGGGATTGGCGCTTTTGAAAGCCGGCGAAACAGATCGTGGGGAAACGGTGTTGCGTGCCAGTGCGGATCCGGCCAGCCTTTACAATCTGGCGCACGTGCGGTTGGAATCGGGCGATAAGATCGCGGCGATTGCCCTGCTCAAGAAAGCGCTCGATGAGGCTTCGTCCGCAATGATCGCCTTGCAGACGCAGTACCGGATTGCCACCATTCAGAATTCAGGCGGCGTCTTGTTAGGCTGGATTCCACTGCGATTTTGGCCCGTCGTACTGTACGGGGCGCTGCTGTTGTTCGGTATTTGGCTGCTTTATCTTCTGATCTCGACCATTCGACGGTGGCGGGGCGGTCAGCCTGTCGAGCAGCTGAGAAAGACAGACCTCGAGTACAGTTTGCAGGAAGACGATTCAGAGAGCGACGAATTGGAATTGGAGCCTGTTTCGCGCAGCCGCACGTTCCTGACGGTGGCCGTCGTGACTGGTATTCTTGCGGTGGCTGGTATCTTTTTATTCACTACTTTTTCCCGGACCAGGCAAGACGGCCCACGCCCGGTAGCCGGATTGGTGACTGACGGGGCGGGGCATCCGGTCGCCGGCGCGGTGATTCAACTGGTGGGATCAGCAACCAAAACAGCATCTACCGGCGAGGGCGCTTTCCGCCTGCCGCGACCGCCCGAGGCCGACCGCTCCGTTCTGCTCCGCGTCAGTGCACCCGGGTACGATCCGATGATCGAATTTCTCGAGCCGTCCGTCGATCGAATCACCTTTAAACTCGAAGCCGCCAGACCATGAACCCACAAATGCAACCCATTATCGAAGTGCTCGCGAAAGTAACCGAGCCGATTCCGGCACTCCTCATCCTCGCATTCACCGTCCTGGTTTTCGTCACATACAAAAAGAAGCTGCCGGCGTTCGCCTGGTCAGTTGTGCTGTTGGTAGTAGCAATGCTTGGGCTTTCGCTTCTGTCCCGCGTTATTTTCGTCGATCACATTTATCATCTGCGGGTTACCGTGAAAGACTCGCAGGGCAGGGTGATGCAGCTGCAGCCGCAGAACGTGTGGGTGAGCGGCACGCAAAGCGAGCCGAAGCCGATTGGAACTGAATGGCAGTTTGATATCCCGGAGGCCGCACTGCCGCAGGATCATCAGATTACGGTCCATGCCCGGAGTCCGGAACGCGGGATGGAAAACGACGGCGTCGTGACATTAGCCGGCGACCGCAATCCGAACTTCACGCTCGTATTGAGCGAGCCGGTAAAGGCAAAGGTTTCGGGCATGGTGGTGGATCCCGCGGGCCGCGCACTCAAGGGGGCCAAGGTTTACGTGGTGGGGGCCGTGGGTACGGTGGTCACTACGGACGAAACCGGCCGGTTCTCGCTCGAAGCCAATGTGCCCGAAGGGCAACTTGTGGCCCTGCACACGGAGAAGCAATTGTACCGGCCCGACAACGGCCACTACACGGCCGGGGACAAGCCTGTAACCATTACGCTGGAGCCCACCGGGCGTAAATAACCCCGCCTGCGACTTATTCCCACCTACGGGGTTTCAAGTAGTTGGGGTCGAGCCATTTCCATTTCGGCCTCAGGCAGCCCGACCCCCGTTCGTAGAGGGAGAGGTGCATCTATGAAAAGTTTTGCCAAGTTTGTCGTTTTCGTGAGTGCGTTTTCTGGAATCGCAAGTGCAATGACAGTAACGCTGGAAGCTGAAAGTCCACCCCCCGCCCTGGTGGGTGACGTTGTCACGTGGAATGCTTCCACTCCGGACGCCAACTCTTCTGCAATGGAATACCGGTTCCGAGTGCGCGCCACCGGATCTGTATTCCGGGTCATTCGTGACTTCAGCCCCTCCCGCCGATTTGCCTGGACCGCCACTGACCACGATGGGGTCTATCAGATCCAGGTGACGGCAAAGAATACTGACTCGGGGGAAACGGACAGCACCACGGTTACGCACGAATTTACATCGCGGGCAACAGGGGGCTCTCCCGTGATCAGCGGGACTGCAAATCCGCTGGTTGCACTCTATAGCGCTCCGGCCTGCCCGGCCGGCAGCCGCATGAGGGTCCAGTTTCAGGCTCCCGGTGGTGCTGCACAGAATACGGATTCCCGTCCTTGCGCGGACGGGCTCAGCATGAATTTTTACCTCGGCGGCGTGCTGTCTAACACGACGTACGCTGTTCACCACACGACCTTTACGGGCACGACTGCGGCCGATGGTCCGACACTCTCCTGGACCACCCCTGTCGTCTCACCGTCTATCGCCGGGTACTCCGTCCTGCAGACGCCGCAAACGACGCTGCCCGACGGGGTTCTGCTGCAAAGCACCCTGCAGGAGATGACGGTAGCCACTGATCTGCAAGGCAATCTCATCTGGTATTACCCCGGCAACATCACCTCGCTCACGCGGCCGGAATCGGGCGGCCTGTTTCTGGGAATTGCCGAGAATCAGGGCGCCAAGGCATCCGATCAGGTTCTACGCGAATTTGACCTCGCCGGTAATACTACGCTCGAAACCAACGCGGCGCGGATCAACGAACAACTGGCTGCCATGGGGCACAGGCAGATCACCTCGTTTCATCACGAAGCGCGAAGGCTGCCGAACGGCCGTATCATGACGCTGGCAGCGAGCGAAGAGGTGATGATCAATGTACAAGGGCCGGGTGCGGTGGACATCATCGGGGACATCATTCTGGTACTGGATCGCGACCTGCAGGTGGTGTGGGTTTGGGATTCCTTTGACAATCTCAGCCTGCGGCGTCTGGCGACGTTGGGGGATACCTGCCAGCAGGCGACTGGCGGATGCCCGCCGTTCTCGCTGATGCAAAAGGCGAACGACTGGCTTCACGGAAATTCGCTCCAATTGACGCCCGATGGTAACATTCTGTATTCGTCGCGCAGCCAGGACTGGCTGCTTAAAATCGAATACGGAAATGGGAATGGGACGGGGCGAGTGATGTGGCGGCTGGGCAAAGACGGCGATTTTCAGATGAATTCCGACGATCCCAGTCCATGGTTCTCCCACCAGCACGACCCTTCCCTCTACAGCGATTCCACGCTGTCTGTTTTTGACGACGGGAATACACGCCAGGCCAGCGACCCGTCTGCCCACAGCTGCGGGCAAGTGCTGCAACTCGACGAGATCAACATGCAGGCCCGCCTGGTGGTGAACGCGGATTTAGGCGCTTACTCCTACGCTTTGGGATCGGCGCAGAGGCTTCCGAACGGGGACTACCATTTCGACGTCGGCTGGATCCGCGGCGACGGGCTTG
This sequence comes from Bryobacteraceae bacterium, assembly GCA_040002435.1. Lineage (GTDB taxonomy): Bacteria > Acidobacteriota > Terriglobia > Bryobacterales > Bryobacteraceae > JANXXV01. Next base: position 20,323 of record JBDUEM010000031.1, on the reverse strand, counting down.
GGGATAGAAGCCAATCCGTCGAAGTCGACCGCACGGGAAAAATTGTCTATAACATTCAGGCTATGACTCCGGAGTACCGCAGTTTTCGAATGAGGGATCTTTACACCGCACCCTAAGACTTTCTATGAGCATGGACAGGCGAACTTTTCTCATGTCGGCGTTGGGAGCCGCCACCGCCGCACTGGCGCCGGCCCAACTCCAAAAGCCGAATATTATTCTGATCTACGCCGATGATCTTGGCTATGGCGACCTCGGTGTTTACGGATCGAGCATCCAGACTCCGAATCTGGACCAGATGGCGGATGAGGGAGTTCGCTTCCGCCAATTCTACTCCGCCAGCGCGGTTTGCTCCCCGTCGCGAGCGGCGTTGTTGACGGGCCGCTATCAGACGCGGGTGGGCATTCCGAGGGTGATCTATTCCGACGATGTGTATGGGCTGCCGAGCGGTGAAACGACGATGGCCCAGATGCTGAAAGGCGCCGGATACAAGACGATGTGTATAGGCAAATGGCACTTGGGATCGCTGCCCGAGTTTTTGCCCACCAACCGCGGATTCGACGAATTCTACGGCGTTCCTTATAGCAACGACATGCAACCGCTGCCGCTGATGCACAATCTGACGGTGCTTGAGCCGGACACCGAACTTAGCGCGCTAACTCCCAAGTACACGCAGCAGGCCGTGGACTTCATCACAAGATCGAAGGACGGGCCGTTCTTCCTCTATATCCCGCACACCTACCCCCACATTCCGCTTGCGGCATCGGCCCGCTTTAAAGGGAAGTCGGGACTCGGCTTGTACGGAGATGCCGTGGAGGAGATGGACTGGAGCGTAGGCGAAGTACTGAATGCATTGAAGACGAACGGTATCGACGACAACACTCTGGTCGTGTTTTCCAGCGATAACGGCCCATGGTTTCTGGGTAGCGCAGGCGGATTGCGCGGACGCAAAGGGGAGACGTATGAAGGCGGTGTCCGGGAACCCTTTATCGCCCGTTTTCCGGGCAAGATTCCGATCGGCACGGTGTCGTCCGGTATCGCGACTACGATGGACCTCCTGCCCACCTTCGCCCGACTGGCGGGCGCCTCGCTGCCAGGAAAGCCCCTGGACGGAATCGATATCTGGCCGCTGTTAACCGGGGAGAGTAATGACCTCAGCCGCGAAGCGCTGCTTTACTTCGACAACTGGAACCTTCAGTGCGCCCGGTTGGGCCGCTGGAAACTGCATGTCGCCCGCTATAACGGGATTGCGTGGACGCCGGATCCCCCGGGCGGGCGGATCAACCTTCCGCTCTTCCGGCCGGAACTCTATGATCTGCAGAACGACCCCGATGAAAGCTACGATCTGGCCGCCGACAATCCGCAGATCGTCGCGGACATCCGGGCGAGGATGGAGAGTCTGCTGCCTTCGTTTCCAGACCAGGTCCGCGCGGCCTGGCGCGATACCTTTGCCAATTCGGTGAATTTTAATCCGGCTGGCGCACTCCCTTCCAAGAGAACGCCTTAACTCGCAGCGGCCGGCGTCATGGAAGTATGGTCAGCTTCCCGGCCGCCGTTTCTGGCCGGTACAGCTTACTTTGCCCGTTTGGCGTCGCTTCTGTTGCAACAGCGCATGTTATCCTGAAGGTATTCCTCTACATCGAGATAACTACCTTTGAAAGTCGGATTCGTAAGTTTGGGCTGCCCGAAAAACCTTGTAGACACAGAGGTGATGATGGGTCAGCTTGTCGCCAATGGCCATGAATTGACGCCGCGCCCGGAAGAGGCGGATGTCATCGTGGTGAACACCTGCAGTTTCATCGATCCGGCCAAGCAGGAGTCCATCGATACCATCCTTGAGATGTCAGAACACAAGAAGACAGGCCGGGCGCAGAAGCTGATTGTCGCCGGGTGTCTGGTGGAGCGCTATCGCGGGGATATTCAGCAGGATTTACCGGAAGTCGATCACATCATCGGAACGAATGAGTTAGACCGGATTGTCGGTCTCTGCCAGGGGGATGCCGAGGCCACCGCAGCCTTTGAACCGTACCTGTACCATGACCTGACGCCGCGCATTCTGACCACGCCGCGCCATTACGCCTATATCAAGATCTCGGAAGGCTGCGACCATCCCTGTACCTTCTGCGTCATTCCGCAGTACCGCGGCGCGAATCGCAGCCGCCGCTTCGAATCTGTGATCAGCGAGGCGACCCGGCTCTACGGGCAGGGCGTTCGGGAGTTGAATCTCATCGGCCAGGACACCACCGTTTACGGCGAAGACCTGGGAATCAAGGACGGTCTTTCGCAACTGCTGGCGCGGCTGGCGCAGATTGAAACGCCGCTGGAAAAGTGGGTCCGTTTTCTCTACGCCTACCCGAACAAGGTGACGCAGAAACTGCTGGACACTATTGCGGAACATACCGCGATCGCGAAGTACATGGACATGCCGCTGCAACATGCCAGCGCTTCGGTTCTGAAGCGAATGAAGCGCGGCGCCAATGGCGACATTTTCCTGAAGTTGATCGAGAAGATCCGGCGCACCATCCCCGGCATCACGCTCCGCACCAGCTTCATTGCCGGGTTTCCTGGGGAAACGGATCAGGATTTCGACGATTTGTGCCAGTTTGTCCAAGCAGCGCAGTTTGATCGCGTGGGGGTCTTCTCCTACTCGGACGAAGACACGAGCAAGAGCTTCCATTTGGACGGGAAGGTGGACGGCAAGACCATTGAGCGCCGGAAGCGTAAGTTGATGTCGATTCAACGCAAGATTTCTAAGGCACGCAATCGCCGCCTGATCGGGAAGGAGTTTTCGGTCCTGGTGGAAGGTCCTTCGCAGGAGACTGATCTTCTTTGGGAGTGCCGTCTGCAATCGCAGGCGCCGGAGATCGACGGCGTCACCTATATCAATGATTTTGGCGAGATCGCTCCGGTGCCCGGACAGATCCGGCGGTTCCGGGTCACGGAAGCTCATGATTACGACCTGATCGGGATGCTGACAGATGAGCCCGAGGCCGCCGCTCCAAAGGCACGGCCGAATCTTTTTCCCATTCTGACTGGCGCGCGGCCGGAATCGTCTACGCACCACCTGAACCCAACTGCATGACCCTGAAGTGCCCCATTTGTAAGCGGCCCGTAACGGCCGGCGACGCTTTCTTCCCGTTCTGCACGGAACGGTGCAAACTGATTGATTTAGGCAACTGGGCAACCGAGAAATACGTGATTTCGGAACCCGTACCGGGCCTGGAAGACGTGCCCGATGAAGAATAAGGTGGCTCTCACCATTGCGACGTGGTTCGGCTGCGGTTACTTTCCGGTGGGCCCGGGAACGGCGGGGTCGCTCGCCGGACTCGGAATTGCTTTCCTGTGCCAGCGTTACGCAGGCCTGCAGCCGTACTGGTTTGGAATCTTCGCTATTCTGCTGCTGCTGCCGGGGATTTGGGCCTCGACGATCGCGGCGGATGTGAGTGGGCGCAAGGATCCCGGGCTGGTGGTAGTGGATGAAGTTATCGGCCAATGGATTACGTTGAGCGGCGCAACTGTGCTCAACTGGAAGAGTTGGGCTGCGGCGTTTGTCTTGTTCCGCGTGCTTGATATTTGGAAGCCCGCGCCTGCCAGGCGTCTGGAATCGTTGCCGGGCGGCACCGGCATCGTCATGGACGATGTAATGGCGGGTATTTATGGCGCGCTTGTGTTGTTTGCCGCAGGGTGTTTTAATCTTTATTAAATTTGCGGAATTGAATTCATGGCGAAGCGGAAAGACAGCGAACAGCAACCTCTTATTTCTGACGTAACACCAATCGCGGCTATCCCGGGCGGAGAATTTCAAATTCGCGGCAAGGGGCTGGCGCGCTCCCAACGTACCAGCGTGACCATCGGAGATGTTCATGCTCCCGTCATTATCGGCTCGGATTCGTTCGTCATCGCGCGCGTCCCTGAAGGGGCCTCGATTGGGGAACTGATTGTCGGCAGCGGCGGAGACGTGAGCCGCTCGTGGATCTGCGATATCGGCATTCAGATAGCGGACGGGATGCACCCGGTTGCCAGCCCGGCGGTGGACGCCTTCGGCAATATCTACTGTACGTTTAGTGGTTCGCGGGGCCAGAAGACGCCGGTGGCGGTCTTCAAGGTGGACCTCAACTACAACGTCGTCCCCTTCATCACGGATCTGATGAACGCCACCAGCCTGGCCATCGACCGCGATGGAATGCTCTACATTTCGAGCCGCCACGAGGGTGTTGTCTACCAGGTGACTCCAACGGGCACGATGTCGCTCTATGTGGAAGGGATGGGCGTGGCTACCGGACTCGCCTTCGACGCCGAGGAGAATCTTTACGTCGGCGACCGCAGCGGCACCATTTTCAAGATCAGCCGCGAGCGTCAGATTTACGTCTTCACGACGCTTGAGCCGTCCATCGCCGCCTACCACCTTGCTTTTGGACCTGACGGGTATCTTTACGTCTCCGGTCCCACGACATCGAGTTTCGACGCGGTTCACCGTGTCTCGCCCGCCGGCGAGGTCGAAGTGTTTTATCGCGGCCTGGGCCGTCCGCAAGGGATCGCGTTCGACGCCGAAGACCGCCTCTACGTCGCGGCATCGCTGCAGGGACGCCGCGGTGTGGTGCGCATCAGCCAGGACCGCAAAGCGGATCTGTTCCTTTCGGGCCCGAACATCGTCGGTCTGGCGTTTACACCCTCGCGATCCATGGTGGTCACCACGACCAATGCGCTTTACCGGGTAGATGTAAATATACCTGGAAGGCCGATGCCCTAATGGACGCGGAAATCGTCGCCGTTGGCTCGGAGATGTTGACCGGGGACAAGGTGGATACCAACTCGCTTTACCTCACCGGTCAATTGAATTTGCTGGGCGTGGAAGTAGTCCAAAAAGCCGTTGTCGGTGATGATCGCGACAGGCTTACCGCCGTCATCTCCGATGCTTTGCGGCGATCGGGAATCGTGATCCTGAGCGGCGGCCTTGGACCTACTGAAGACGATGTCACCAGGGATGCGGTGGCAGCGGCGCTGGGTTGCGGCCAGTCATTCCGGCAAGAGATTGCCGACTCCATTGCCGCGCGTTTTGCCAGGATGGGGCGCACCATGGCGGAGAACAATAAACGCCAGGCATTCGTGATGGACGGCGCGGAAGTCATGCCGAACGACCGCGGAACGGCGCCGGGACAGTGGATTGCCGCAGGCAGTAAGATTGTGATGCTGCTGCCTGGTCCTCCGAAAGAATTGAAGGCCATGTTTGAGCAGCAATGTCTTCCCAGGCTGCGAAAGATATTGCCGGCCCAATTCATTCGCACCGTGCATATGCGCGTTTCGGGGATGGGCGAATCCGACGTGGACCAGTTGATTGCGCCCGTCTACACGAAATACGCGAATCCGGTGACGACGATTTTGGCCGGCGCTGGTGATATTCAACTTCATCTGCGCGCCCGCTGCGATTCGGCCGAAGAGGCGGACGCCCTGTTGAAGGAAGTCGCCGATCAGATCGTGGAGGTGCTCGGCGACCGCATCTACACGCGGACCGGGAAGCTTTTGGAAGAGACCGTGATTGAGGCGTTGATGGAGCGCAACGAAACTGCCAGCGTTGCCGAGAGCTGCACCGGGGGCCTTGTGGCGCAACGGTTGACCGCGATTCCGGGAAGTTCCAAGGTCTTCGCTGGCGGGTTCATCACCTACACCGAGGCGATGAAAACCCAGGTTTTGAACGTTCCGGCGGCACTGATCGAGAAAGAAGGCGCCGTGAGCGAGCCGGTGGCCAGGGCCATGGCGGAGGGAGCGCGCGAACGCGCGGGCACCAGCTATGCGCTGTCGGTTACGGGCTTCGCGGGTCCCGATGGCGGTACCGAGGAGAACCCGGTGGGCACGGTTTATATCGGAATCGCTTATCCCGGCGGTTGCGATGTCCGGCGGGTTCAGTATTTGGGTGACCGCGCGCGAGTGAGGATGCTGGCTTCGCAGACTGCGCTTGATATTCTGCGGCGAAAGCTTCGGTCTCAATAGTGCGCATGTCAAAGTTATGCACCGTTGCCGCGTGCCCAAGCGAACCCGCCCACAGGATGTCTGGGGTTTACTTCTTGACTATCACGTAATCGTCGGTCATCCAGTTATTCCTTCGCTTTTACCAACCGGGTAGAGAAACCTATGTGACATTAGCGGTTGGAACTGGGCTTGGGGGTGGCACTTGGGGCCGCAATCGGCGCGGCAGCGATTGTCGCCAATATCTGTGCGGCGTCGCGGCTTCGATCAAGTCTATTTCGCGGCAGTGATTCCGCTATCGCTGCGCCACAACTGGTAATTCTGTTTCAGATTCCGACCTAACGGACATCGTCGCGGTGAGCTTGCATATAGGCCCGCAGAACTGCGTTAATCCGGCTCTGGTATCCTTTGCCCTGCGCTTTCATCCATTCTAGAACGTCCGCGTCCAGACGCAGGGCCACCGGCTTTTTCCCCGGAGTGATCTTCATTTCGACCGAACGCAGGAACTCTTCGTCGAACGCCGGGATTTCGGAATAGTCGATGTCCTCATCCTTCATCGCGTCGAGCCGCTTCAAGTCGCTCTTGATAGGTTTTGTGCTCACGGTCATTTCCCTTTCTCATTGAGATGATGCGGATTCTCCCATCGCGCGACGTATGGGCGATCACCACCATTCGCTCGTCGAGCAATCCAAAGGTGATGTACCGCGTTTCCCCGTAGTCGCGGCGGTCGTCTTCAAACGTGGCGCACGGTCCATCGAACACGCGCACCGCGTCCTCGAAGCTTAGACCGCGCGCGAGCCGGTTTTTGTGGTTCTTCTCCTCATCCCATTCGTACAACCGCAAACCCTTCTATTTAGTATAGACAGATGTATAGACGATGTGCCACCCGTAGAAACGCCTGCAGAGCCGCTCCGGCCTCCGAGGCCAAGCTTTCAACTAGCGCAATTTCGAAAGTTCCTGCCGCGCGCGTTCGGAAGTCGCATCGCCGGTCTTGCCGTAATATTCAAGGATACTGGCACGCAGCCGGGGATTGGGCTCCTGCTTTGAGTCGTTGAGTTTTTCGAGCAACCTCTCGTAGGCGTGGTCTTCCTTGTCATAGCTCCCGCGTTTGGTGAGACCGCCTGTGTCGAGATTGCGGTCGGCAAGCGGCGGCAGGGGTTCGGTTGACTGTAACAGCAGGAGCTGGCGGTAGCGGCTTACGGTGTTATTGAAGCTCGCCATGAACAGCTTCTCGCTAGCGGGATCGGGAACGCGGTACGAAAAGACGCGGAGTGGTCCAATCTTCGGCAGAATTCGGAACCAAAATGCTAAGAACCGCGCCCAGAGGCCCGGCTTCTCATACGTCTGTCCCCACTCCTTCTCGTAACTGGATCGAGAAAGGTTATAGAGGAATTTCTTCTTCGTCATGCCAGGCTGCGATTTTTGGATTTCATCCCGTTTGTCCTGCCACGCCACTCGCGTCATTTCAGGGATGAGGCTGCCCACTGTTTTGCGATACGTTCCCAGGGCGAGATCGAGGTTCACGAAGATATCTTTCAGCGAGAGTGAGTAGGTCTCTTCAAACGCCCGTTCCAGTATTGGTTTCGATACTTTGAAGCCGATGAAATCATGATAGGACTGCGGGGCATAGCGGCCATGGGCTATCTCCAGGACATCGAAGCCGAACTCCGTTTTCAAGTGCGCCACAGGATCTTTCTCATAAGGCACAACGGCGCCATACTTGGCGCGCAGCTTGGGATAAAGCATCGGCACGACGCGATTGATGGCTTCCGGATGGCCCACTGTATCGGACGCATAATGAGCCAGCGATCCCAGTGCGAATGCGTACTCCTCGAAAGTCTCCGCACCGGAAAGCATGGCCGACACAAGATCTCCGCTACGGACATAATGCGCCAGATCGCTGAATAGCTTACTCCCGAACGGGAAGTATCCCATGTCCTGAATGATGGCTCCGCCGTAGGCATAGGCGTGCGCCTCCACCAGTTGTTCGGCCGTCACGTCGGGGAATCGCTTCTTGATCTGGGGTATGATGGCGTCGGTCCAAAGTGAATCGACGATGGCCTCGTGCGTGAGGACTGAGTAGGCGGAAGACACTTGCGTCACAGCAAGCATGCCCGCCAGGATCCAGGCGAACTTCATCATGAGTAAGAGGTCGGGGCCTTTTCCAGCGTTACACAATAATTAGGAAATGACCAACTTCGTCTGCAAAGCCTGCGGCACACAATTCGCCGAATCCGAATTGCCTCCGGATGCATGCCCAATCTGTTGGGACGATCGTCAATACATTGGTTGGGATGGTCAGGAATGGACATCGGCCGCTGCCTTGCACCTTACGCATCGCACCGTCGTGCGGCAGGAGGCGGAGAACCTGTACGGAATTGGAATGGAGCCCAAGTTTGCTATCGGCCAAAGAGCGCTACTTCTGCAGTCCCCGAGCGGAAATATTCTTTGGGATTGCATCAGCCGGGTAGACCCCCAGGCGCTGGAGGAGGTTTCGGCACGGGGCGGCGTATCGGCAATCGCCATTTCTCATCCGCACTATTATTCGTCGATGATTGACTGGAGCCGGGCCTTCGGAGGCGTTCCCATCTATCTCCATGCGGACGACCGGCAGTGGGTGATGCGGCCAAGCGCGGAGATTGTCTTCTGGGATGGAGAGACCAGGGAGATTCGCCCCGGGCTCACGCTGGTCCGGTGTGGTGGACACTTCGAAGGCGGAACAGTACTGCACTGGGCACAAGGGGGCGCGGTGCTCGGCGGCGACATCGTGCAGGTGGTGCCGGACCGGCGCTATGTCAGCTTCATGTACAGCTACCCGAACTACATTCCTTTGAATGCGGCGCAGGTGAAGCGCATCGCGGCGTCGCTGGAGCCGTTTGCGTTCGATCGAATCTTCGGGGCCTGGTGGCTCCAGAACGTCACCTCCGATGCCAAGGGTGCTCTGCGCCGATCAGTGGAGCGCTACCTGCGCGCGATTGCGTAATGAACCCTTGGGGCTCTACCCCAGGAATCCAAGGTCAGGAACCGGGAAGTTTGCCAGGTTCGGAAACACCTGCGGCATGGACGCGGCGCTGACGCCGAACCATTTCGCCATGGTTCCTCCATATTGATCGATGGAGGTAGTGGGAATCATCGCGCCGCGATTGCTGGAATCATCCGGTCCGCCCAATGCCATGGTGGGGAACGTACCGTAGAGATCGCCGCCTTTCACCGCGCCTCCCAGCACCAGATGATGGCTGCCCCAACCGTGATCGCAACCCGAGCCGCTGGGCTGCAGCGTGCGGCCAAAGTCGCTTTCGGTGAACGAGGTGACTTGCCCCGCGATACCCATCTCCGTCGTGGAATTGTAGAAGGCGAGCAGCGCGTCGGCAACCTGCCGCAGCAGATCCCACTGCGCCCAGCTCTGGCTGGAGTGCGTATCGAATCCTCCGAGAGAGCAGAAGAATACCTGCCTGCTCATCCCAGTAGAGGTACGCAGGCGGATGATCTGCGCCACCTGCTGCAATTGCCGGCCGATCTCAGTCTGCGGAAACGCGGTGGCCAGCGGACTGCCCGCGCTCAAGCTCTTGAGCATGCCGTTCAACGTCTGCGCGTCCTGACGGACCTTATTCGCCGATTGAATCAGCGCCATTCCCGTATCAAACGTGAGGATCTCCTGTAATGCCTGCAGGCGCGCCGCGGTAGCCGACGCCGGCCACGCCGACATCCCGTTCATCGACAGATCAAAGCCGGGAATCAAGCTGGCGGATTGCACCGCATTTCCCGTACAAAACAGTGCCGAGCCCGCCATGGAGATAGACGCCGGGAACGTGGAGGCGCCGTTCATCGACTGGACGGCATCCGCGACGCGTCCGGCCCAGCCTGTTCCGCCCGATCCGTTTGGATTGCCGGCCTGCATCGCGATCACCTGATCCGAGTGTGAGAACAGATTGGTGGGCACTGTCGCCGTCCCACCCAGGTACTGCGTACGCGTAGTCGGCTGCACCAGCATTCCCACATTCGCCACTGCGGCCAGCTTTTGCTGCGCCCATAGCGCATGGATGGAGGAAAGGCCATCGTTCAGGCCATAAGGCGTTCCGTTGAGCGCCGATACCGGCAGCAGTTTCGCGTTACCGTCCGGCAGGGCCAACGATCCGCGAATCGACTTGTAGGCGTTGAATGCGGCCGTGGCCTGCGGGACCACCATGTTATGGCCGTCGTTCCCGCCAAACAGGAAGACACAGACCAGCGCCTTGTAATCGGGCGCACCCTGTGCCAGGGCGTTCATCATGCCAAAGCGGCTGAAGCCCGCGCCTGCCGCGAAGGCGCTACCGGCACGCAGGAAGTTCCGTCGGGAAGTGGTGTTGTTTTTCATGGTCGTTGGTTCTCCCTGTGCTCAATACTGGATTGCAAAATAGCCCGACAAAGCAGTCAGGTAAAGGGCCGTCTGCCAGCGGCTGTTTGTGTCGGACTGGGCGACAATCGCATTGGCCAGGCTCTGACGCATGGTTTGCGGCATGCGGCCGTAAAGCAGAATCTGGTCCGCTGCGTCAATCAGTTGCGTGGTGTTGGCAGCCACGGAAGAGAAGGGCGTGAGATCGCGGCTGAAATCGGATCCCGGCTGCGTGATGACGGCCCAGAGGAAGTTGCCGCGCAACACGGCTTCCGTCGGAGTATAGATCTGGAACTCGGGCCCCACCAGCGCCGTTTTCGGAATGCGATACAGCGGTGAGTAGAAACTGAAGACCGAAGGAGGCATGATCGGGGTTTGCGCTACCTGCGAGAACATCCAGGAAAGGCCGTTGGCCGGCGCGATATTTCCGTTCAGGGCCCGCGCAAACGACACAACGTGGAAGATAGGATCCTTCAGGCGCCCCGACGTTAGAGGAGCCGCATCATTGCGTGCCTCCGCATCGAGGAGGATGGCTTTCACGACCGCCCGGAGATCGCCGCGAACTCCCGAGCCGTTGTCGTTAAATACGGACGCGATGCGCTGAATGTATGCCGGTGAAGGGTTGCTGGTGACCAGGCTGCGAATCAATCGTGTAGCGATAAAGGGTCCCGCATTGGAATGCTTGAAGAGGCAGTCCAACGTTCCGTTCATGTCCTGGACCGTGGTCTGATTCGCGGGCAGCGTGCAGCCGAGGAATGCCTTCTGCGTCATGTCGTGATTCGGATCGTAGGGCTGCATAGGCCCGGTGAAATCTTCCCAGGCGTTGTTGATGTAGCGCCAACCGGTGAGGGCCAGTGCGATTTGCTGAACTGCGGTCTGGTTATAGGCGGGGATCGGCTTGCCCTGTACGTCGAGCTGCTGCGAACCATCGGGATTCAACACATAGATGCCCACAGTGAAGAGCTGCGTCAATTCACGGGCGTAGTTTTCGTTGGCTCCTCCCGCGGCAGTCGGCTTCATGCTGCGTGCGAGGTCCAGATACTTGCCCATTTGTGAACTGGTTGAGATGTCGCCCAGCAGTGTCCGGTAATTGCCGAATGCGTTCCTGCTGAGGATCTGCAGGTACGGAACAATCTCATCCGGATAGTTGTTCTTGTTCATCGAGATGACGATGATCTGGCTGAGCGCGTTCGCCACCCGCTGCCGCAATTGATCCGGCGCCTGCGAGAGCCGGCTGAGATACTGCTGTTGCACGGCGGCATTGCCTGCGGAATTGCCAGGGTCGACAATGGGCGTCTCCGGCGTATTGAACTGTTCGGTGAGCCAGGCATCGAAGCCAATTTGCTTGACATGCGCCAACTCCGCCGGTGTGGGACCGAATGCCGCCTGCTCCAGGAATCTGGCGGCGCTGAGGTTGGTGGTGCCCTGGCCGGTACCGGGGTTCGGCGGGCCGACAATGTTCGCGGTCGCCGAACCGCCCGAGGATGTATTCACGGCGCTGGTGGCGCGGATGGTAACGCTCGCCGGACTCGGCGCGGTGGCCGGCGCCGTATAGAGGCCGGTAAGGGATATGGTGCCCACGGTTGCGTTTCCGCCTGCCACTCCGTTGACGCTCCAGGTAACGGCCGGATTCGTTGATCCTGTCACCGTGGCGTTGAACTGGCCGGTTGCCGAAGGCGCGATGGTCGCCGTCGAGGGAGCCACCGTCACCGTTACCGGAGGGGCTGCCGGGGCCTGAACGGTTACCGTGGCCAAGCCGCTTGCCGAGGCGTCAGCCGCACTGGTGGCCTTGACGGTTACAGAGGCGGGACTGGGCACCGCTGCGGGCGCCGTGTAGAGCCCCACGATCGAAATGGTTCCGATGGAGGAACTGCCGCCGGCTATTCCGTTAACGCTCCAAGTGACGGCGGTGTTCGAGGAACCTGCAACCGTGGCGCTAAACTGGCGCGTAGTCGATGCCGTCATAGAGGCGCTGGTGGGCGACACGGTTACGGTGATCGGACTGGCGGTTGTAATCGTCAGATTGACACTGGTGCTGGTGACAGCCCCCATTCCGGTGTTTGTCACGCGAATGGGAACCATGGTACCGGCCAGGGACCCGGCAGCGGTTCCCGTGGCACGCAGGCCGGTAGAGGATAGCAGCGTCGTATTGAGGACAACGTCTCCGAACTTGACCACGGAATTGGGTCCGAAGTTCGAACCGTTCAGATCGATGCTGAACGACCCGGCAGGAACTGAGGTGGGCCGGATACTCCAAAGATTCGGTACCGGCAGCGTAACGGTCATTGTTGCCGATCCGGATTTCGTCTTATCCGCCGTATTCGTTGCCGTTACCAGGACCGCGTTGTTTGCCGGGACTACGGCAGGCGCCGTGTAAAGCCCCGTTGGCGAAACCGTTCCATAAGTGGAGTTGCCGCCGTCCATACCGTTCACCGACCAGGTGACTGTATTTACCGCCAAAGGGACGTAAGCCGTCAATTGGCGGCTCTCACCGATCGCCAGGCTGGCGCTGCTGTAGACTGTGATCTGCTGACCCACGGCGGCAGAGGTACCGATTGCTGCAATGGCGAGAAACTGTAAGAAACTACGAGGTTTGGTCATGCTTGCGGCGCGTCCTTCGAACAAAATATGGCATCGCGTACTAGTACGTTCGGCTCCGGGTTCAAGCAACAGTAACACCCATTCCCGGCCAATTCTACGGAATAGGGTGATTTTCCGAATGAGCTAAGGTGTCGATAAATAGAGTGAATAAAATTGTAATTTCGATTGTCTTTCTGGTTGCCGGAACACTGCACTTTCTGATTCCGGCGCCGTTCGTGCGCATCGTGCCGCCGATGCTTCCCTGGCCGGGAGCGCTGGTCGCCATCAGCGGCGCGGCGGAGATTCTGGGTGGCGCCGGACTACTCCTCAATCGCACGCGGCGCGTGGCGGCGTATGGCTTGGTGCTGCTGTTGATTGCGGTGTTTCCCGCGAACATCTATATGGCCATGGAACGCATTCCGCTGCCGGGGATGGGCAGCCAATCGCCGCTGCTGCCGTGGCTGCTGTGGCTGCGCCTGCCGCTGCAGTTCTTGCTCATTGCCTGGGTTTGGCGCTATACCAAGTAGGATGACCAAGCGTGCCCTTCCTTTATTGCTGATTCTCGCCCTCCAAACTCTGCCGGCTCAACAGACCAAGCGGATCTTCATCATCACCGACGCGGAGGGGGTTGCCGGAGTCTGCCGGCAGGACCAGACAGACCCGAAGGATTCCGATATGCGCGCGCTGCTGGCCGGGGAAGTCAATGCCGCGGTCGATGGGTTTCTCGCCGGTGGGGCCGATGAGGTGATCGTGTGGGACGGTCATGGTGGTTCGGAAAGTCTGTCCGCTTTGACCATCCATCCGAAAGCGAAACTGCTGATGGGGCCGCTGCCTGCGACCATGACACTGGAACGCCGCTACGCCGCGGTCGCCTTTGTAGGACAGCACAGCATGGCCAACGTCCGCACGGGAATCATGGCCCACAGCTACAGTTCGTTGGGAATCCAGAATATGCTGCTGAACGGCAAACCAGTGGGTGAAATTGAAACGCGAACCGCGCTTGCCGGTGTGTATGGCACCCCTGTGATCCTGCTCACCGGGGACCAGGCGGCTGTGGATGAGATGCGCGCCATCCAGCCTGCCACGGAAACAGCGGTGGTGAAAGAAGGCATTGGGCGCTACACCTGCCTGACGCTTTCGGCCGCCGCGGCGCGCGACCTGATCCGGGAAAGCGCCAGGAAATCCATGGCGAAGATTAATACCATCAAGCCGTACCGCATCGAAGGACCCGTTTCGATTCAGATTGAACATACAACTCGAAATTCACTGAAAATGGACGCGGTGAATGCGGCGGGTGCCACTGTGATCGACGACCGCACGATGAAGTTTTCCGGCAAGGACTTCCTGGAAGCCTGGATTCATTACCGCATGTACTAGGCGGGTGATGATAGAGAGATGAGTACTCAGGAGTGGGACCTCCGCGTTCAACTGGCGGCCGCCTATCGCATCATTGACCACTTTGGCTGGTCTGAACTGATCTGGACTCACACCACCGTTCGTGTGCCAGGGCCGGAACATCATTTCCTGATCAATCCTTATGGCCTGCGGTTCGATGAAGTCTGCGCGTCGAATCTGGTGAAGGTGGACATGGACGGCAAGATCATTGGCGACCAGGAGCAGGAGATCAATCCTGCAGGCTTCGTGATCCACAGCGCCATTCACATGACGCGAGCGGATGCGCAGTGCATCATGCACACCCACACCACGGCGGGCATGGCGATTGCGGCTCTTGAGGAAGGGCTGCTGCCGATTTCCATGTACTCCCTTGGCTACTACGAACGGGTTGCTTATCACGATTTCGAAGGACCGAGCCTGGATCTGGACGAACGCCGACGCCTGGCCGACAATCTCGGCGACAAGCACGTGCTGGTGCTGAAGAATCACGGACTGCTGGCGTGCGGCCTCACGGTGGCGCAAGCGTTCGTGCGGATGTTCCGGCTGGAACGCGCCTGCCAGGTGCAACTGGCCGCTCAGAGTACAGGTTCGAAGCTGGCCGTGCCACCGAGGACAGTTTGCGAACTGAGTGGCGCGCTCAGTGATGACTTCCTGGTGGCAGAAGGCGACAAGGGGTACAGCCGGAATCCGAATCCGGAGTTCGCCGCGATGGTGCGCCTAATGGACCGCAAAGATCCATCGTACCGGCATTAAGCCCTCAAATCAGCAACGTCAGGCAACCGGTGAGGATTAAAGCCGCGGACCATATGACGTCGAGGTTGATCCACGCCGTTCGCAGGAGCCCCAGTCCGACGCGATCCACAACAATCCACGCCGCGAGCGCCGTCACAGCGAGATAGCCGGCTCCATGCGCCAGCGTTGCCGCCGCTCCGGCAAGGGCTTGCGTTGACGCGCCGCGCGCATGGCACGCGGGACCATCTGGAACCGCGGTCATAGACAGGAATACGGGCAGCACCATGAGGCCCGCGCCGTGGGCGGATGCCATCAGAAAAGACCATAGCGTCAGTCCTCCCATCCCTACGCGCATGGCCGCCCAGCGGGGATGCGCGTGACGGTATAACTGCCGGACTCCCAGGCCTATCAGTAGGACCGCCACGGGCCAGCGCAGCATAGCCGGCGTTAGCGCCGTTCCGGCAATCATGGCAACGCCGATGGCGGCCGCAATCGCCAGCGCGTGCCCCAGCGTAAGCGGAATCAGCGCCCGCCAGACGGCGCTCCGTTTGCGTTCCTGCATTCCGAGCGCGACCGCGAAAAGCCAACCCATACCGGGATTGAGGCCGTGAAAGGCCCCCAATCCCGCTAAAGTAAGCCACGAAGTGAATGTAGTCTCCATGGGTGTCGGCTCCTTATGCGTAGCAGTACGAGTCAGAGGAAGCGTCTCCGCCCTGCAGCCTCGTCTGATGCGGCCGCAAGCCGTCGAACTGCGGGAAGAAATCTGGATCCACACGCATCTCGTCCGTGTCCGGATCCATGTCCACTTTCATCATCCAGCCCTTGACCCCGTCCGGATAGAACTGATCGTCCACCGCTGTATAGAGGGAATTGGTGATGTAGGCACGGCGGCCGTCCCGGCTCAACTCCACCATTTGCGGACCACCATTCAAAGGCGTGCCGGGGTGGGACGGATGCGCGGCGCGACGTACGATGCCTCCCATTGCAATCTTGCTATGCAATTTTGGGTGGAACGGATCGCTCACGTCATACTGGCGGAATTCGCCGGATCCCCAGCACGAGACGTAGAGATATTTGTCATCCAGCGAGAGGTTGATATCGGTAATCAGCGGCGCGACCGCTCCAAAGCCTTTCAGGAAAGGCGGCAGCAGTTCCGGGTCGGCGGGCTCCGCTGGAATCTCAATCACTTTTCGGATCTTCCATTCGGCATTCTCGCCAGTGCCGTCCTTGTACCAAAGCCAGATGGAGGCCGACAGGTCCTTGAGTGAGATGACGACACCAGCGAATCCATACGCGTTGGTGGGATTTCTCGCCGGGCGGAGTTCAAAAACGAGCTGCTGCTCGGCTCCGAGATCGAGCGCTTGTTTGTGCGCGCGCTTCTGCAGATCCCAGACGTGAATCTGATGTCCATACCTGCCGCCGAGAAGCAGTTCGGGGTTCAGCCCGTTTTCGAACATATTCGGCGTGCCCCATTCGCTGGTAATCATGGAATCGTGGCCCAGGTGCCAGGCAAAATCGTACGACAGATATTGCGAGCCCCGATCCAATTCCCAGCGCCCGCGGACGTCGAAAGTCTCGGCGTCCAGAACGAAGATGCCGCCCGGGCCTTCGCCGTCGGGTGAGCCGAGGCCGTTCATGTAAATGCCTTCCGGACCGCAGTGAACCGTGTGCGGACGGCTGTATCCGGCGCGGCTCATGAGCGTCTCGGGTTCGATGACTTTCACCAGCTTTGGATTGAGCGGGTCGGGCTTGGTATCGAGAACATGAATGCGTGAAGACCGCAGGCCGGGCACCAGCAGATAACGGCGCTCCATGTGTGGATGCGGGGAATAGGGACAGAGGCAGGAACTGCAGGCATTCCAGCCGAAGTGGTGCAACTCGTCACCCACATTGGGCATATTCACCTGGCCGACCATCTGGCCATATGATTTCGACGCGGCATCGACGTCGATGACGCCCATCGCGTCGGGACGATCTTTCATGGTGGGGTTTAACATCGCGACGTACGCCAGCTTCTCGGCCGGCGCCTCCATCGCCATCCTGGGCGACGGATAAAACGTTGGATCAGGTTGCCATCTCATTTCTTCAATCTCCTTTGCGGCTTGCAGGTAGTGATCTACCGGCGCCATCAACGACAGTGTGCAGCGGAAGGTCCCCGGAAAGCGTTTAGCGCGCCTTGATTTTTTCTGGAACTTTTCTTTGTCGTATGCTGTACCCAATGCAGCGTGTCTACGAGTTCGGACCATACCGGCTCGAAACCAGCGAGAGGCGGCTTCTGCGAGACGGGCTTCCTGTCCGCCTGCGCGGCAAGGTATTCGACACCCTTTGTGTCCTTGTGTCGCGCCCCGGACGGTTGGTTGAGAAGGACGACCTGATCGCAGCGGTGTGGCCGGATACGGTAGTCGAGGAGAATAACCTCGCTCACAATATCAATGCACTGCGCAAGGCACTAGGTGACAGCGCGCTGATTGAGACAGTTCCGGGGAAGGGCTACCGCTTTACAGGCGACACGAGTCCGGCTGTGGACACTCCCGCACCGCGCGCGGTGGAGGCTCCGCCAGAGGCGACCTTCCTGGTGGAGCGCGAGCAGCAGATGACGGGCTTACGGGAAGCGTTTACCGCGGCGCGCGCGGGCAAGCGGCAGTTCGTGTGTATTCCAGGCGAGGCCGGGGTGGGGAAGACCGCGCTGGTGAATGCTTTCCTGCAGGAGATCCGACGCACCTCCGCGGCGCGTATCGGCCGTGGACAGTGCCTGGAAAGCCGCGGAGAGGTAGAGCCCTACATCGCGGTTCTGGAGGCGCTTGGGCGCCTCTGCCGCGAACCGGACGGAGCGGAAGTGGTCTCGCTGCTTTACCGCAAGGCGCCTACCTGGCTTGCGCAAATGCCGTGGCTGGCGAGTGCTCCGGAACTGGCGCAATTACCGCAGCGAAACCTCGGAGTTACTAGGGAACGCATGCTCCGCGAGTTCGCCGAGCTTGTTGAAGAACTGGCGTCCGAGCGGCCCTTGATCCTCGTAGTGGACGATCTGCATTGGTCCGATGATTCTACTTTGTCACTTCTTGAACTGCTGGCGCGCCGCGATGAACGGGCGCAGTTGATCCTGATCGGCACGTTCCGGCCGGCTGAGGCAACCCGCGCCAGGCAGCCCTTGGAATCACTTGCACAGGGATTGAAGATACGCGGCCAGTGCCGCGTCATAATACCGAATCTGCTCAGTTGCGATGCCATTTATTCAATCATCAGAACCGTGCTTCCCGGAGTTGTTCTCGACCCGATTCTGGTAAGCACGGTACACCAGCGGACAGGTGGAAATCCCCTCTTCGTCCTTGCCTTGGCCGATCACTGGAAAGCGACAGTGGCCGTGGTGCCGGAGGATGGCAGCTGGCGCGCCGTCGCCGATTTCGACGAGCTGGCCAAGGGCGTTCCCGAAAGTTTGACCGCGATGATCCATCAAAACATGGACACGCTCCGCCCGGAGGAACAGCTACTGCTGGAGGGCGCCAGTGTGGCGGGCCGCGAATTTGTGGCCAGTGTGCTGGCCTCCGGTCTTGGATGGACGGAAGACGATGCTGAGTTGCGGTGCGCTGTGCTGGCACGCCAGGGAACTTTTATCCGCGACGCCGGTGTATTGGAATGGCCGGGCGGGGGACTCGCCGCACGGTTCCGCTTCATCCACGCCCTATATCGCGAAGCGATTTATGGGCGTGTGCCGGCGGGGCGGCGGTCACGCCTGCATCGGCGCATCGGTGAGGAGCTCGAACGGGCATATGGAGCACAGGCCGACGCCAACGCGAACCAGCTTGCGCGGCACTTTCGCTACGGTGGAGACCACCCGCGATCCATCCGGTACTTCCGGCTTGCCGCCGAGCAGGCTTTGCGCCGCAGCGCGCATCGGGAGGCGGCCAGCTTGCTGCAGTGCGGTCTGGAACTGGTAGAACAGCAGGAGGAAACAGCCGAACGCCATGCCGAGGAATTCGCTTTTCGGTCGATGATGGCTCCGGCCATGCTGGCAGTCAAAGGATTTGCCTCGCAGGAGGCGGATCGTAACTTTCAGCGCGCTCGCGAACTTGGACTTCACCTGGTGCGGGTGGAAGAGATGTACCAGCTCCTCTTTCATCTCGCCACGATGCACGAACTCCGCGGCGAATACAGGCTGGCAGAGCAGATTCTGGAGGAAAGACTCCAGCTTCCGGGAGTGGAGGATGACGCCTCCGTGCAGATCGATTCCGACACACTGCTCTCCTGCTCGCTGTTTCATCAGGGAGAATTCTCGCGCGCTATTGAACGCGCCGAAAATGGAGTGGTTCTCTATGATCCCGGCCGGCATGCGCGCCTGATTGCCACTTATGGGGAAAATCCCGCGGTGGCTTGCCATGGGTGGCTGGCGCTGTCGCTGTGGTGTTTGGGCCATGCCGATCAGTCTCTTGAACACGTGCAGCGCTCGCTCGAACTCGCCGGCCATCCGGATCTTGTGTTCAGCCTGGCTGGCGCGAAAGTGCGCGCGGCTCATGTATACCAGCTTCGCCGTGACGCTGCACAGACTCTGCGATGGGCCACCGAGGCCGCCCTGCTTGCTGACGAACATGGATATCTTTACGCGAGTTGCCTCGCACGGGCACTGAAGGGCTGGGCGCTCTCCACCAGCGGACAAGCCCCGGCCGGGCTGACTCTGATTACCGAGGGCATCGCGCTGCTCGATCGAATCGGCGCCGCTATGGACCGGCCCTACTTATTGGCGCTACAGTCGGAGGCCAGCGCCATGAACGGGCAGATCGCAGAAGGGCTCACCCTCGCATCCCAGGCGCTCAGCGAGGTACGAGGCAGCCGGACATACTTCTACGAGGCTGAACTCTATCGCCTGCGCGGCAACTTGATTCTTCAGATTGGCGGGCGCGCCGCGCAGGATGAGGCGCAAGCAAATTTCAGGCAAGCTCTCAGTGTGGCGAAACGGCAGAAGGCGAAATCTCTCGAACTGCGGGCCGCCATCAGCCTGTGCCACCTCCTGCGCGGTCGCGGCCTGCCCGCGGACGGCCTTCGAGCACTTACTCCGGTTTGCCGGTGGTTCAAAGAGGGCAGCGAGACACCAGACCTCGCCCAGGCCAGGGATCTCCTCTCCGGCAAACGGATGACTGCTCCAGCGCCCTACTAAGGGGCTTCGGCTCCGCCCATTTCCCCAAACCAATCTACGCCGGAATGGAGATTATGTTTTGTCCGGAAAAGGCTGGGTAGGGGCTGGTCAAGCTTCCCGTTGTAGCTGTTAGAGAGAACGCGTTTGACCCAGCC
>JBDUEM010000030.1:0-41783 GCA_040002435.1 Bryobacteraceae bacterium | reverse complement strand
AACAGGACATTTCTATTTGGCAGAGATTAGGACATTTCTATTTGGCGTTGACACCGCACTACTGCTAAACTTAGCGTGAGCGCAACAACTTATGATTTCTATTGTGATCCCGATTCATAACGAGGAACCGGCGATCCTTCCTTTGTATGACCGCCTGACGATTGTGTTGGAGGGCTTGCAAAAGCCTTACGAGATCATCTTTGTAGATGATGCTTCCACGGATCGTAGCTTTGATTTGCTGGCGAATCTGGTGGAGACGGATCTGCGCTTGAAAGTGATCCGGTTGCGGCGGAATTTCGGACAGACGGCGGCACTTTCAGCGGGCTTTGACGAGGCACAGGGCAGCGTCATCGTTTCGTTGGATGGCGATTTGCAACATGAGCCCGAGGATATTCCGGCGCTTCTTTCAAAGATCGACGAGGGCTTCGATATCGCCAGCGGATGGCGGAAGAACCGGCTGGACAACGCAGTCACGCGCAAGTTTCCCTCGCGCATCGCAAACTGGCTGATGGCCAAGGCCTCGGGCGTAGACCTGCGGGATTTCGGGACTACTTTCAAGGCCTATCGCGCGGAAATCCTGAAGGATATTAATTTATACGGCGAGTTGCACCGGTTCATCCCGGCTCTGGCCAGCTTCTACGGCGCGCGTGTGGTGGAAGTGCCCATCCGCAACGCGCCACGCATCAGCGGCGGGTCGCATTACGGGTTGGGAAGGACCTTTAACGTCCTTTTTGACATCATCACCATTAAGTTTCTGTTGAGCTATTTCACCCGGCCAATGCATTTTTTTGGGCGCATCGGATTGTTTGGCGTGACCGTCGGCGGCGGAATCTTGGGCTATCTGGCGATCTCGAAATTGTTCGGGAATGAGATCATGATGGAGCACGGTCCCTTAATGCTGGCAGGCGGCTTGTTGTTCCTGACAGGGTTGATGATGTTCAGCACCGGCTTGCTGGGTGAAGTGCTGATTCGCACGTACTTCGAAAGCCAGGGACGCCGCATTTACGCCGTGCGCGAAATCCGCACGCGCCGGGAATCGGTTTCCAGCACTTAAAGGATCGGACTTAGCATTTGAGCCAGTAGTTCCGGTGGGTGCGCGCCGGAGGTTAACGGACTGCCATCCACAAAGAAGGAGGGCACTCCGTTGACGCCTCGCCTGCGAGCGTTCTCCTCTTCCATCGCGACGGCCTCCCCACCCTCGTCCCCATTCAGAATTTCTGCCGCACCAAGCCCGATACTGCCGGCTACTTCGGACAGTACCTGCGGCGAGCCAATGTCTTTGCCCTCCAGGAAATAGGCCTGAAACAGCTTCTCCACCAGGGTGTCCTGTTGGCCTGTCTCTCCAGCGAGCCAGATGAGGCGGTGGGCGTCAAACGTGTTCGGCGTCCGGCTAATATCGTCAAAACGGAAATGAATACCCTCGGCCGCGACCGCGGCAGCCACGCGTTCTTCCAGTTGCTGCGAGGTCGCGGCGCTGCCGAACTTCCGGATGCGGTATTGTTTGCGATCCATACCTTCCTTTGGCGCATTGGGATTCAACTGAAATGGTTTCCAGCGGACTTCCGTCTGCTGCTTGCCCAACAGCGCTAGCGCCTTCTCCAGCCGGCGTTTCCCAATGAAGCACCAGGGACAAATAACATCAGAGACCACATCAATAATTGCCATCAGTAGCTTAGATGCGGCGCGCGGAGGAAGGTCGCATCAGGCTCGGTTGCTATCCTGGACAAGTATGCCTACAGACGACAGTAAGCCTAGCTGGTGGCAGGCTTTCTGGCAGATCGTGATCCGCTATGAGTCGGCAAAAGTCGCACCTTGGCTGGCGTTTCGAAATGCCTTGGGCATCACGCTTCCCCTGATTTTCGGGGCGATGAGCGGATCCTTTACCGGCAGCACGATCGTCTGTACCGGTGCGCTCAATGTCTGCTTTTCAGACAACGATGATCCGTACGCGCATCGCGCACGGCGAATGTTTGCCGCTTGCGTGCTTGTTGCCGTGGCGGTATTCGTCGGCTCCGTCAGTGGAAATTATCACTGGACTTCTGTGGCCGTTGCCGCCGGATGGGCACTCGCGGCGGGCATCCTTGTTTCCATCAGTACCGAAGCGGCCGACCTCGGCGTAGTGAGCCTGGTTACCGTAGTGGTCTTCCAGGCCTTTCCATCTACCTGGCAGCGGGCCGGCTATTCGGGACTGCTCGCGTTCGGAGGCGGATTGCTGCAAATGGCGCTGTCATTGGCTTTGTGGGCGGTTCGCCGCTATGAGCCGGAGCGCAAAGCATTGGGCGATCTGTATCTGGAACTCTCCACCGCCGCCGAGTCTTCCATCACATCGTCCGCTGCCCCGCCCGCGAGCGCACAGATCACACAAGCCCAAAATGCGTTGCAGTCCCTGAAACTGGACCATTCAGTGGAGTCCGACCGCTACCGCTCGCTCCTGAATCAGGCTGAGCGGATGCGGTTGAGTTTGCTGGCCCTGGCCAAATTGCGCGCGCGCATGAAGCGGGAAGACGAGAATTTGCCGGAGGTGGCGATTCTGGAACGGTGCTTTCCCATCTATGTCCGCCTGCTGCGCTCCATCGGCAATTGGCTGCTGACGGGCGAATCGGCAAAGTCCTCCGCGGAGTGCTTGAAAGAACTCAATGAGCTGGCGGCCCAGATGAAGGGGATCCCTGCCGAAGGAAAGTTAACGGTGGCGGCCATGGTTCTGGATACTCGTCACCAGATGGATGCGCTGGCTGGACAGTTGCGGTCGGCCGTCGACTTGGCGGCTTATGCGACGCCAACCGGAGTAATGGCGTTTGAACAACGCGAGGCGCGCAAACCGTGGAGCCTGCGGCTGAAGGGAACGCTTGCGACCGTGCGGGCTAATCTCAGCCTGGAATCCGCGGCATGGCGGCATGCCGTACGACTGGCCGTCTGCGTCGCAATAGGCGATGCGCTGGCTCGAGGATGGAGTATCGGACGCTCCTATTGGCTTCCGATGACCGTTGCCATTGTGCTGAAGCCCGATTTTACCGCTACCTTCAGCCGCGGCGTGCTGCGCCTGTCCGGGACGTTCGCGGGTTTACTGCTGGCAACCGGGTTGTTCCACCTGCTGCCGGCGGCCCTTTGGCCGGAGGTGTTCCTGATTGCCGCGCTTGCTTTCGCCATGCGCTGCTTCGGGCCCGCCAACTACGGGGTTGCAGTCACGGCGCTAACGGCCATGGTCGTGATCCTGTTGACGGCCACAGGCAACGCGCCAAAGGATCTAATAGCGGCAAGGGGCTTGAATACCGTGGTGGGCGGAGCGATTGCGCTGCTGGCGTATTCCGTTTGGCCCACGTGGGAACGAACGCAGGTTTCTGAACTGTTGGCAAGAATGCTGGATGCCTACCGGGACTATTTCCGCATGCTTCGGGACGGGTACCTGCAGCCCGACGCTTCCTTTGAGCAGGAGTTGGACCGGTCGCGGCTAGCGGGCCGGCTGGCCCGATCCAATTTGGAGGCATCGGTAGACCGGCTGTTGGGAGAGCCCGGTACGACGCCGGAGCGGCTCCATTTGCTCAGTGCCATGCTTGCCAGTTCCCACCGCGTGGTCCACGCAATGATGGGGCTGGAGGCAGGCTTGTGGCGCAGCCGGCCCGCACCTGCGCGAGAGGCGTTCCGGAAATACGCCAATGATCTGGAGGTGACGCTCTATTCGCTGGCGGCGGCGCTACGCGGATCACCCCTCAACCGTCAGGATCTGCCGCCGCTGCGGGAAGACCATCTGGCGCTCGTCGCGTCAGGCGACTCGCTCACGGAGCGGTACGCCCTGGTAAATGTAGAGACGGACCGGCTGACGAACAGTACAGACACACTGGGTGAACAGATTCTGGAATGGACAGCGATGCAACCGGATGCCAAAGCCCGACTTACGCCAGAGATTCAAGAAAGCGAATCATAGGATTGTCGCAGTCTTGATGTAGTCCAGATCCGGAAAGCTCTTCTCGAGGTAGGCGTTTCCTTCCGCGGTAATGGCGCCCTGGTCCGGCCGCTCGCCGTAGCCGCTGTAGAAACGCTCGACGATTTCCATTCCTTCGATCACCTGCGCGAATGGCGCGAATCCCTGTCCATCGAGGCTCGCATTGCTCGTCAGGTTGATAAAGATCTGCGTGGTCCGTGTACCGGGGCCCATGGTGGCAAATGAGAGCGCACCGGTGCGGTTGGTTTGCGTGACCGGGTCATCCTTCAAGGCAACATCCCACTTCTTTGTTACCGTGGGATTGGCGGCCAGTCCGAACTGCACCACGAAATTGGGCACGACACGGAAGAAGCGCACACCGTCGAAGTATTTCGCCTGAACCAGTTTGCGGAATTGTTCCGCGCCAAGGGGCGCCCAGTCAGGATGAACTTCTATCAAGACCGGGCCTTTGCTGGTGTTGAAGCGCACCTTGAACGTCTTGACCTTTTCTTCGGGCGCGGCTGCCGGCGGCGGAGCCGGAACCGGAGTGGGCGCAGGGGCTACCTTTTCCGGAGCTGGCGGGATGGCTCGCTCGGCATCGGCACTCTTCTTTTGTTGATCTGAGGAGCTGGAGCAAGCAGCGAGAAACACGGCCGCGAACAATGTCAGCAGGAGCTTGAAATGGCTTCGCATTGGATTCGTGACTATTCTAACGCGGGGCAAACGTCCGCAAGAGATTTCGTTCGTTGTGGCAAAATGTTCGGGCGGAGACGACTTTCCATCTGTCTACGTGGGCGATCTTCGAAGTCGCATCTGCGGACGCAGACTAATGGCCTCGGACGTCACGCGCGTTCGAGGAGGCATGCCAGCAGTTGGTGCATCGGGAGTGCTCAATCCAAAGCCTCGGGCTTCAGCTCGATCTGCTTTTCACCGGCAGCCTTCTTCTCCCAGTATTTCTTCACCCACGCTTCCCAGCTCTTACCGGCAGCGGTATCGCGCCCGCTGAAAGTGAGGCCGGCAATGTCGGCGTAGGAGACCGCAATCTTCTGGTCCCGGTCCTTCGGAAAAAGACGAACGCTGGAATCGGCCAACGTGGCGCCCGTCTGGCGATCGAAAATGTAGCCCTCCACCACCGTACCGTCCCGGAGTGTAATCGTGACATCGCCCCGGTAATCGAAGGCCTTCTCAAGACCGGCCCGCAGTTCTTCGTCACTGGCCGCTTGCCAGACCGTACCCTGCAAATTTTCGCGGACCGCGCCTTGCGCTATTTCAGCTTCGTCGGGATGAATAGGTGTCACGGATTTGAACGTTCCAGCTGCACCAGGCCTGACGGATGCACAGGCTTCATAGGCTGGCTGAGCGCGGCCTGTGCTTCGGCACTCGGATATTTCGAGAAGAGCGTGCCGCGGACCGTCGCTAAAAAGCCGCTCAGGGAATTGAATGTGGCGTGGACCGCAGAGGCCTCGTAGCCACTGTGGACCATGCAGTTGGCGCACTTGGGGTTGCCGGACTCGGTTCCGTAGCGGTCCCAGTCTGTGCTGGCCATCAATTCAGCGAATGTCTCCGCATACCCATCCTGCAGCAGGTAGCAAGGCTTCTGCCAACCAAAAAGGTTGTAGGTTGGCATGCCCCAGGGAGTGCAACTAAAGTTGCGCTTGCCCATCAGAAATTCCAGGAACAGCGGTGAGAGATTGAATTTCCACTCCGGTTTCCGGTTGGACAACGCTGCATGGAACAAGCGGCGCGTGCGAGCCCTGCCCATGAAATGCTGTTGGTCCGGCGCCTTGTCATAGGAATAGCCGGGAGACAGCATCATGCCTTCCACGCCCAAGTGCATCATTTCGTCGAAGAAGTCGCGCAGGCTCTGCGGATCTGCCCCATCGAAAAATGTTGCGTTTGTAGTGACGCGGAAGCCACTTTTTACCGCTTCCTTAATCCCCTCAACGGCAATCTCGTACCCGCCTTCCTTACAAACTGAAAGGTCATGGTGTTCCTTCTGGCCGTCCATGTGAACCGAGAAAGTGAGGTACTTGCTGGGGGTGAACTGGCCGATTTTCTCTTTGAGCAGCAGTGCGTTGGTGCAAAGGTAGATATACTTCTTTCGCGCTACCAGCCCCTCCACAATCTCCTTGATCTGCGGATGCATCAGAGGCTCGCCGCCCGGAATGGAAACCATCGGCGCGCCGCATTCATCCACCGCTTGGAAACACTGTTCCGGCGAGAGGTTTTTCTTCAGGATGTGAGCGGGGTACTGAATCTTTCCGCAACCTGCGCAGGCCAGATTACAGCGGAAGAGCGGCTCAAGCATCAACACCAGCGGGTATTGGCGCCGCTTGGCGAGCTTCTGCTTGAGCACATACGTTGCGACAGTCCACATCTGTGAAACGGGTACACCCATAAGACCCCATTGTCCCATAGTTGGGAAAGGCCCTTCACCCAAAGGCTCTTTCTTCTTGAACGGCTTAGAGACACACAAAGGCAGATATGGACAGCCATCGCCCATTTTCCACCTCGCACCATCGGTAGGGGATTCCTTCTAAATGCTCCCGGGGCGGCTGAGAGAATAGTATCTTGTGAGGGCTATTCGCCGTCAGCGGTTTACGGCGGCTCTGAACCAATGAAACGATCCGGGCACGCAGACCTTCCTTTACACGGCGGACACGTCCCAGCCTGGCTGGCGGATCGCATGACAACCCTGGGGACGGCGATCGTCGAGAGCATTGTTCACCACTACGGGACTCACGCATTTTTGGAGCGCATCAGCAGCCCGCACTGGTTTCAGGCGCTGGGCTCAGTGATGGGCATGGACTGGCATTCTTCCGGGATTACCACCTCGGTGATAGGCGCACTGAAGCGCGGGCTGAATCCACGGGCGCATGAGCTCGGCATCTACGTATGCGGCGGCCGGGGGCGGCATTCCCGCAGTACGCCGGATGAGTTGCGTAGGATTGCCGGACTACGCGGGTTCGACGGTGAGTCGCTTGTAAGGGCTAGCCGCCTGACGGCGAAGGTGGACAACAACGCCGTCGGCGACGGGTTTCAAATCTATTTGCATTCTTTCCTGCTGACCGCCACCGGTGAATGGGCCGTAGTGCAACAAGGGATGAAGCCCGATAGCGGCCTCGCCCGCCGCTACCACTGGCATTCGGCGGCACTCGGCATGGACCGCGATTTCACCTGCGAACCGCATACAGGAATTGCCGGAGGGAACGAAGGCACCATCTTGAATCTGGTCGACCGGCGGGCGGCGGCGGCGCAAGAAGCGATGCTGGCGATTATGCGCGAGCATCCGGAGAGTACGCTGGAGGAGGCTCGTAAGCTTTCGATGCCAGGACACCACGAAGTTCGCGCCGGCAACGTGGATCTGAAACGGCTGGGCGCAGTGCTTGCGGTAGCCTATGAGCGCGACCTGCGCGACTTTGCGAATCTCTTGCTCTTGGAGAATTTGGGTCCGCGCACCCTGCAGTCGCTGGCGCTGATCGCCGAGGTGATTCATGGAGCGCCGACCCGGTTCTCCGACCCGGCACGGTTCTCGTTTGCCCTGGGCGGCAAAGATGGCCATCCGTTTCCTGTACCATTGAATACTTACGACGAATCTATCGCCGTGCTGCGCGATTCGTTAGCAAAGGCCAAGGTTGGCAACTCGGAGAAGACGGATGGTTTTGCCCGGCTGGAGAGGTTCGTCAGAGCCGTGGAAGCCAGATGCTCTCCGGAAGCCGATTTTGCTTCGGTAATCCAGCAGGAACGGAAAATTTCTCCGTCACTGGGCGGCCGCACAGTATTTGATAAGAAGAAACCGGCAGCGCAGATGACGCTGTTCGGCGGGAGCGATTGACAGGAGGAAGTGAATATGAAGACAGCACTACTAGGGATGCTTGTAGTTTCCGGAGCTATGGCGCAGGCTCCCGATCTGAAGACAATGGCGGGCGGGGCCACCGCCTATCAGAATCAGGTGAAGGGTGTGATTCAGAGGTCCGCCGAGAAGATGCCGGATCTGAACTTCGCCTACAAACCGGTGCCCGAGGTACGTTCTTTCGCCCAA
This sequence comes from Bryobacteraceae bacterium, assembly GCA_040002435.1. Classification (GTDB taxonomy): domain Bacteria; phylum Acidobacteriota; class Terriglobia; order Bryobacterales; family Bryobacteraceae; genus JANXXV01. The sequence goes on along the minus strand of JBDUEM010000030.1, from coordinate 33,822 downwards.
ATCCTGGGCCACGTAGCCGATGCGCAGTATTCGTTCTGTTCAGCCGCGCTGGGTGAGAAGAATCCGGCTCTGGGGATTGAAAAGTCCAAGTCGACAAAGGCGGACTTGGTGCAGGCTTTGCAGGACGCGTTTGCGTACTGCGATAAGGCTTATGCAGCCCTGACTGATGCGAATGCTGGGGAAGTGCTCAAGTTCGGAAACGGAGAACGCACCCGGCTGAACATCCTGGCATTCAACACAGCCCATAATTTCGAGCACTACGGCAACATAGTTACCTATATGCGGCTGAAGGGTTTGGTGCCGCCCTCGAGCGAGCCGCGCAAATAGGCGGGCAGGTCTTCCATTGAGTGAAAGGCGATGGCGCCTTTCTGAGAAAGATGGAGTGGGTCGCCGGCGGGCGTGTAGGCAAAAACCTTCATTCCCGCCGCGATTCCAGCTTCCACTCCGGGCCGGCTGTCTTCAATCACGGCGCATGCGGCGGGAGTCGTCCCCATGGCGTTCGCCGCGTGAAGGAATAGCCCGGGATCAGGCTTCCAGGATCCCACTTCGTAGGCGCTGAAGATTCTGTTTTCAAAGAATCGCAACATCCCCGTCAATTCCAGGGAGAGCTGGATTTTCTCCCGGGGACCGCTGGAGGCGACGCAATAAGGGATCGCGAGGGATTCCAGAACGCTACTCACTCCTTCAATTGGCCTCAGGTCCCGGCGAAACGCTGCAGCCATACGCGTACGAACAGTGGGAACGAAAGAGTCAGGAAGCGGCGCGCCACGCCTTCTCTCAATTTCCTCCACACAGACCGACATCTTACGGCCCTGAAAGAGTAATAGCGCTTCCTCCAGACCAATCTCGACGCCGTGTTCCGCGGCAAGCGCGATCAGTGTTTCACATCCCAGCGATTCGCTGTCGACCAGCACGCCGTCGCAGTCGAAAATGACCAGTTCAATGGGAAGCATATGCTAGCCTGCAAAAATGAAATGGAAGAGCATCTACCTTCTTCTTTGTGTAGCGGGAGCAATCCTTCCTTACTGGCAATTCATCCCCTGGCTGATGGTGCATGGGCTCGACCTGCGCAGGTTGATCGAAGATCTGTTCGCGAACCGCATCAGCGCCTTTTTTGCCATAGATGTCATCATTTCCACGGTGGTAGTGTTCGTCTTCCTGGGATCGCAACGCGCTCGCCTTGGAGCCTATTGGTGGCTGCCCGCGGCGGCGTTGCTAACCGTAGGCGTCTCTTTAGGGCTGCCGCTGTTGCTCTATCTCTTGGAGGATTAAAGTGGACCCTATTGTCAAGACCATTTTTGGCCTTGAATAAGCTAATGTTCGACGGGGTCGTAAGCCTTGCTTTAGGGCGACCGCGACTGCAGTCGCCCGTTGCTATTCCAGCGCTGGAATCGGCGCTCGGGGCGCATCCCTGCGGAGCCCTATCTTCCGTTCCAGTTTCATAAGTGTAAACCATCCATTCCGGCCCCAAAGCGATAAATCCCAGGGGTTCGGGGACAGCGTCCCCGATTTAAACAATGCTGCCTTCCTTGTAGATCGCCGCCGGTGTCCGGTAATTCAAACTCATGTGCGGCCGCCGGTAGTTGTAGAACTGAAACCAGCCCTCGATGCCAGTGCGCGCCTCGTTCATCAGTCGGTAATCCTTCAGGTATACCTCCTCTTGTTTCAACGAACGCCATAAACGTTCAATGAAGATGTTGTCGAAACAACGCCCGCGCCCGTCCATGCTGATCGAGATGCCGCGCTGTTGTAACTCGCCGGTGAACCTCTCGCTGGTGAACTGCGAACCCTGATCGCTGTTGAAGATTTCTGGCCGCGCCCGCCGCAAGGCAGCCGACAATGCCTCCAGGCAGAACTCCATCTCCATCGTTACCGACAAGGACCAACTGAGCACGAACCGGCTATGCCAATCCATTACTGCCGCCAGATAACAGAAGCCCTGCGTCATTCGGATGTATGTAATATCAGTGCTCCAGACCTGATTGACGCGTTCTATGTTCACGTCCTTCAGCAGGTACGGATAGATCTTGTGACCCTCTCCGCGTTGGCTTAGCTTGGGTTTCGGGTAGATGGCCTCCAGTCCCAGCACCTCCATCAGCCGCGCGACGCGTTTGCGGTTCACGGCTAATTTCTGGTTCTCGCGCAGCCAGGCGGCCATTCGCCGGCTTCCGAAAAATGGCGTCTCGGTATACTGCTCGTCGATTAAACGCATCAGGCGCAAGTTCTCTTCGCTCTCGCCTAGCGGCTTGTAATAGAGACTGGCGCGGTTCACGCCCAGCAGGTCGCATTGCCGCCGAATACTGATCGTCTCGTGATCCCGTTCTACCAGTGGGCGCAAGTCCTCAGTCGAGCATGCCAGCTTTTTTTTTGAGCCAGTCCAACTCGACCTTCAGGCGTCCGATCTCTTCGAATAGCGCGGTGCTTTCCACCTCGTTGTTGGGCTTGCGTCGCCCGTCCACGAACAGTTCCGGCAGCTGATCCAGCGCCAACTTTCGCCACTTGGCGATTTGGATCGGATGCACTTTGAACTGCGAACCCAACTGACTCAGTGTTTTCTCACCGCGCAGGGCTTCCACTGCCACTCGCGCTTTGAACTTCGGACTATATGTCTTCCTCGTCGTTGTCATCCACCTCTCCTTGGTAATGACTCCGACCGAATCTTAACTTATTGCCTGGTCTGAATTCCTGGGTCCACTATAGATGGCAAACAGCCAGCCTCGTAATTATAGCCGACGCGCCACCCCTACATTCCGAAGCTACAGTACCCAGTCTGCCCGGGTAAGTACTGAATTGCCTGTTGAAAAACATCCGGCGGGGTCAGCAGACTGAGAACGAGGAAAGCTTCTGAATCAAAATCGTAAAAGTACCCCGGTTGCACCAGAACGTTGTGTTCGTTAAGCAATTGCACTACCCACTCCTCTTCCGTGCGCGTGCGGGGCACTCGAATGGTGGCGGACCAGCCGCCTTCCACCACGAGGTGATCAAGCAGAAAGGCGAGGTTGGCTTTAGTACGGGAACGGATCTGATTCTGGATCCCTTGCCCAGCCGCCAACAGTTGTGGCAGCGCGTGTTGTACTGGCGTACCCACCGAAAGAAATGTGTCGGCAATGAACTCCAGGCGTTCGATTGCTTCGTCTGCGCCTGGGCCAGTCGCCTGAATCCACCCGAGTTTCAACTGCGGCAGCCCGCATACCTTGGAGAGGCCGCTCATCGAAAATGTCAGTACGTCCTCTACGCTTGAGAGCGCAGCGACGCGTTCCGGATCCGGCGCAAAGGCATAATCCGCAAAAACCTCGTCGGAGAGTATGGCAAGCTCGTGGCGGCCGCAGATCGCCAGCAACTGCTCCAGTTCGCCCCGCTTGAGATAAGATCCCGTTGGATTATTCGGATTCACCACCACAACAGCGCGTGTTCTGTCAGTGACCGACGATGCCAGCGCCTGCATATCAATAGACCAGCCCTCGTGATAAAAGAGGGGATACCGCACCACGCGCACCGATTCCAAGGTGGCCAGGAACTCGAACAGTGGATAGGAAGGACGCGGCACCAGTATCTCATCCCCTGGATCGGTCAGCAGCTTGAACAGGTACGCATAGGCCTCACTCGTACTTGCCGTCAGCAACAGCCGCTCGGGATCGGCGCTGATCGCTTCGCGGGCGGAAAGCAGGCCCTTTGCCGACGGCTCGTACAATAAATTTCGAGGGTCCGCGAACGCGGAGAGTATTTCCGCCGCCGGATAGTCGAGGCCAGCGGAAGTCGGGTTCGATTGGGTGAGGTCGAGAATTGTCTCACCGGCCGCGCGCTTGGCTTTCAACAGTTCGGTAAAGCGGTTCGGTGTCAGATCCCAATGCAGCCGCTTGGAAAACTTCATAGAATACCGGCGCGTCGATTCTCGAGAATGGCGACAAACGATCTGCCGCGCAGTTCTTCCATAGTCAAGCCGGCAGAAAGTGCTTCCTCCTCCGTAAGGGCGCCGCAGTTGTAGCCGCGAAGGAAGAAATTCAATAACCCCTGTCCGCTGGCGGCATCGTCGAAAACATTGCCGTCCAAGGTTGCCTGGGCCGCCTTGTTGATGAAGTTACGCAGACGCGCCGTGGCCGCCGGCAGGCTATTTGAGAAGAACGAGAACACAGCCGCGTAGCGCGTTGGCAACTGCGCGGGGTGCAGATCCCAGCCTTGGTAAATGCCGTTCCTCAAGGAACGCAGGACATCACTGAAGTGAAGTTTCATCGCCCGGAGGATGGCATCGGGGTCTGAACCCACCGGGAGAACATTCGTCGCGCCATCGCAGATCGCGACACCGCGCGACGCAGCACAAACCTGCATCACATTGCGCGCAAAATCGCACGCCGGATGTGACATGCTCTGGTATTCAGCGGTAATGTTGCATTCCGCGGTGTAATCATAGACGCCGAAATGAAGGCTCCGGCAGCGGCCGTCCGAGGCGTCCAGTAAGGCGGGAATCGCAAAGCGGCCCTGCCCGTCAATGATCGACTGCGTAGTTTCGATCATCAGCTCCATCCGAATCGCGCCAAGCGCCAGGTCGTATTCCAGTTCGATACTCTTGAGAAGCTCAGCAAGCTCGCAAACCTGATGAGGGATCGTCACCTTTGGGAGCGTGACGGCAAAGCCATCGGGAAGCCGGCCCCCGGTCCCGCTGAGTAGGGTATTCATGAAGAGGTCGAGTGTCCGGACACTCCGCCGCCGCGAAGCGTCGGTGAGAGGCTTGATGCGAATACCAATAAACGGAGTTCTTGAGTCAGCCGCGAGAGCACTGGCCGCCGAGACCGTGTGTTCATCCTCCTCGGCGTCCGGACGATACCCGTAGCCGTCCTCAAAATCAATGCGGAAATCCTCCACCGGTTCGTGATAGAGCTTGTCCACAACCCTTCGATAAACTTCCTCGCTGACGCCCAGCGATTCGGCGGTGGGAGCGTGAGTCGCCAGCGTCTTCAAAGCCCGGACTCCAAGATTAGCCGTAGTGCCCGCTTTGAACAACTGCGCGCCGCCATAGACGGTATGTACCGGCTGGCGTTCGCTCATAGCGTCGAGCGATAGAGCTGTTCGATGATCCGCACATCGGTAAGGGCTTCGGCTCCGGATTGAGCGGGTTCGCGGCCCTCCCGAACGCATTCTGCAAAGTAGTCGATCTGCGCGGCGAACTGGTCCTCACGCGGAAATATGCGCGTCTCGCGTTTGCCGTCGACGATGAGCTCCGAGCGAATGTCGCCTGCGTAATCATAGGCCGGATCCAGATGCATGGTACCCTTGGTCCCCAAGACGTCGTAGGTCATATAGCGGGCCGAGCCGAAGGAACAAGTGAAAGTGGCGATGCGGTGGCCTGGGAACTCCATCACGGCCGTGAACATTTCTTCCACTTCGGCGAAACGTGGATCGTCTTCGCGCGTAGTGGCGAACCCTGTGAGGTGGTCAGGTTCGGCCTGAAACACCTGCCTGGCCGTGTTGATGCAATAGACGCCCAGATCCCAAAGTGTGCCGCCGCCGGCCGCCTTCACAGTGCGAACATTGCCTGGATAAACCTGCACGGCGAAGATGGAATGGAACGAACGCAGATCGCCCAAACGCCCGCTGTGGGCCGTTTCCATCACATCGCGCTGCGCGGACCCGAACTGATGACGATAGGCCACCATCAGCTGGACTCCTGCTGCTTTGGTCGCGGCGATCATCGCTTCGCAATCGGCCGCGGATGCCGCCAACGGCTTCTCACACAGCACATGCACGCCGGCCCGCGCGGCGCGAACGGCGAAATCGCGGTGCATGTGGTTAGGGACGCCGATAAATACGGCATCTACCTTGCGCGCGGCCAGTCCCTTCTCGAAGTCCTCGTAGGAGAAGCCGTCAAACTCGGTGCGCTTGGCACTATCCCCGCTGAAGACCGCAACTAATTGTGCATTTCGCGTGTTCGCAAAGGCCGGCACGATAGCCTTTCGCGAAATGTGCCCCATGCCAACTACGCCGAATCGAACCATCTAAAACCAGCGCGTCATCAGCACTTTCTGCTCGGTGTAAAACGCGATGGCGTCTTTGCCGTGCGCGTGCAGATCTCCGAAGAAGGACGCTTTCCAGCCGGCGAACGGAAAGAACGCCATGGGCGCGGCGACTCCGATGTTCACGCCGATCATTCCCACATCCACCTTGGCCTGATACTCCCGCGCGGATTTGCCGCTGGAAGTGAATATTGAAGTTGTGTTCCCAAAGGCCGAACTGTTCACCAGGTTAATTGCCTCGTTCAAATCATTCACGCGGATGACCGACAGTACCGGCCCGAAGATCTCTTCCCTGGCGATGGTCATCTCCGGCGTCACGTGATCGAAGATAGTCGGACCCACGAAGAATCCATCCGTCTTCGATTGCATCACGGCGCGTCCATCGCAAACCGGAACCGCTCCCTCAGCCTCACCCTTATCGATGTAGCCTACGACTTTCCTGTGGTGGTCGGCGGTGACCAACGGCCCCATATCGGCGCCCTGCATTCCGTCACCGACACTCATTTCCTTCGTCTTGCTGACGAGAAGGTCGAGCAAAGGCTCGGCAACATCGCCCACGGCGACCAGTACACTTCCCGCCAGGCATCGCTCCCCGGCGGCGCCAAAGGCGGAACTCATGATAGCTTCTACGCTCTTCGGTAGATTGGCGTCCGGCATTACCACCAGGTGATTCTTCGCGCCACCCAGCGCCTGCACCCTCTTCCCATGCTTGCTGGATTCTTCATACACGTAATTCGCAACCGGCGTGGACCCGACAAACGAGATGGCGCGCACCAGCGGATGGGCCATCAGCGCGTCCACGGTTTCCTTGCTGCCGTTGAGCAGGTTGAAGACGCCATCCGGAACACCGGCCTGGTGTAGCAACTCAGTGGCGAGCATCGGCGTCATCGGAACCTTCTCGGACGGCTTCAGGATGAACGAATTTCCGCAAGCAATGGCGAACGGAAACATCCACATGGGAACCATGCCCGGGAAGTTGAATGGGGTAATGCCGGCACACACGCCCAGCGGCTGCCGGATGGTATGGCAGTCGATGTCACGCGCGACGTCATTCAGCGAATCACCCATCATCAGCGACGGCATTCCGCACGCTACTTCCACCATCTGAATGGCCCTGCGAATCTCCACGCGCGCATCATCGAAGACCTTGCCGTTCTCCACAGTCAAGGTACGCGCGAGCTCTTCCGTATTCTTCTCGAGCAGTGTCTTGTAACGGTAGAGCACCTGGACGCGGTCCACCACAGGTACGTCGCGCCACAGTAAAAATGCGGCGTGCGCCGCCTTCGCGGTACGGTCGACATCGTCGGCTGTAGCGTATGCCGCCTGCGCAATCACCGCGCCCGTGGCGGGATTTGTTACTGGATGCAGGTCACGGCCGGAGCCATCTTCCCAGTTGCCATTCACGAACGAACCAAGAGTTCGTACCGCGGTATCGGTAGCAATCATGATCTTTGTTACCTCCTGTTCATCGCCGCAACGTAAACCGCGCCGGCGACGAGAAAACCGATGAACCAAGCGTAATCGTACAACCAGCGCAAAGGCGGAACAACCAGCCCCAACAGCGCTACGGTAATTCCGCAGACCAATGCCAGGATCGCCCGATAGTTGACTCCGTTCGAATATTCATACTGGCCGCCCCGTTGGTAAAGTTCAGGGACCGAGAGTACGCGTTTGCGGACCAGAAAGTAGTCCGCAATCATCACGCCCGCAATGGGCCCGAGCAGCCCGGAATATCCTACCAGCCATCCAAAGATATAGGCGCTGAAGTCACCCAATAGTTTCCATGGCATCATTGCAATGCCCAGCACTCCCGTAATCAGTCCGCCGGTGCGGAACGAGATCAGCCTGGGATTCAGATTTGAAAAATCGTTCGAGGGCGAGACCACGTTAGCGGCGACATTCGTATTCAGTGTCGCGATCAGCAGAGCTACCAGGGCAATCGAGGCGATGACCGGTTCATTGAATCGGCCCAGCAGCACGACCGGATCCCAGATCGCTTCGCCGAACAACACCACGGATGCCGACGTCACCGCGACACCGATGAACGAATAAAGCGTCATGGCGAGAGGTAATCCCAGAGCCTGGCCCAGCATCTGCGCCTTTTGCGATTTCGCATAGCGGGTGAAGTCCGGGATGTTCAACGCCACAGTAGCCCAGAATCCGACCATGCCGGTGAGCGACGGAATGAAGAATTTGACGAACTCGCCAGTCGAATGAAACTTACTCGGCGCGCTCAGCACCGGCCCAAGCCCACCTGCCTTGCCGGTGATCCACCACAAGAGCAGCAGCCCGACGCCGAGCATAAACGGTGCACCGATGCCCTCCAGAAATCGTATGGTCTCGATGCCGCGCCAAATCACAAACATGTTCAGCGACCAGAACGCGAAGAAGCAAATCCAGATGCCGCTGCTAAAATCCTTAGCGGCCGGCCAGAGAATCTGCAGCATGGAGAAGATTGCCTGTCCGCCAATCCACGTCTGTATGCCGAACCAGCCGCAGGCCACCAGCGCGCGCAGCACAGCAGGCACATTTGCGCCGCGAACTCCGAACGAAGCACGCACCAATACAGGAAATGGAATGCCGTAGCGCGCGCCGGCGTGCGCATTCAGCAGCATCGGAACCAGCACAATCAGATTGCCCAACAGGATGGTACCGACGGCTTGCCACCAGCTCATACCGCCCGCAATCAATCCCGATGCCAGCATGTACGTCGGGATGCAGACACTCATCGCTACCCAGAGCGAAGCGTAGTTGTAGATGCCCCAGGTCCGTTTGTCTATCGGTATGGGCGCCAGGTCTTCGTTGTAAAGCGAAGGGTCGTTCATACAGGCTTCTGCGCCGCGCTCAGGATGGCGTCAAGGCAGATCTCGACGTCCGCCGCCGTGGTTGCCCAGGAGGACACGCTGATCCGCATGTATGCCCGCCCCTGCCATTCCGTGGGACCGCACCAGCAGACGCCGCCAGACTGAATTGCCGAGATCACGCGCCCGGTGGTTTCATCAGAACCGAAGGAAACCAACACCTGGTTCAGGAATACCTCATTTCCAACGCGATAACCGGCTGCGCTCAAGACCTCTGCGAACCGGCGCGCGTGGGCGCACGTCGTCTCAATCATCTCCGCGAGGCCGTTCTTCCCAAGCGACTTTAGCGCGGCCCAGACCTCCACGCCGCGGGCCCTCCGCGAAAGCTCCGGTGTGTAATGCGAAGGTTCGCGCGCGCCGCCTTCCACAAGGTAGGCAGCCTGCGCGGTAGACATGGCCGCCTTCATCGCAATCCCGTTGCGCACGAAAACCAGCCCGCAATCGTAAGGCACATTCAGCCACTTGTGACCGTCGGTTGCCCAGGAATCTGCTTGATTCGCGCCATCCATCAGATGCGCCCGCGACGGCGCCGCGGCCGCCCACAAACCGAAAGCGGCATCTACGTGTACCCAAGCGCCGGCCTGATGCGCAACGGCGCAAATCTCCGCCGCCGGATCGAAGGCTCCAGTGTTTACGTTTCCAGCTTGCAGGCAGACAATCGCCGGACCCTGAATTTCAGGGAACACGTCCGCCCGCATACGGCCCTGCCGGTCCACCGGCACGCGGACAACGCGCTTGCGGCCAAGCCCGAGCATGCCCAAAGCCTTCAGTAGGCTGACATGCGCTTCGTCGCCGATGTACACCGTGATAGGCGGCGCGCCGAACAAACCGTCCTCCTCCACGTTCCAGCCTGTCTGCGCCAGCACGCTATGCCGCGCAGCGGCTAGCGCGGAGAAGTTCGCCATCGTCGCGCCAGTGACAAATCCCACCTGAGTTCCGGCAGGCAGATTCATCAGATCCACCAACCATGCGGCGGCCACCGCTTCCAATTTCGCCGCGGTGGGTGAGCAAACAACCAAACCTGCGTTCTGGTCCCATGCTCCGGCCAGCCAATTTGCCGCCAAGGCCGCGGGCAGCGAACCGCCCGTGACGAATCCGAAGTAGCGGCGGCCAGCCATCGCCACCGTGGCCGGGGATCCGAAATCATCCAGCATCTCCAAGACACTCGCCGCGGTCGCGGGATCGCTTGGCATTGCCTCATCAAACGCCGATAAAGCTTCCACCGCGGCCTCGGAAGGAAACACAGCCCGGCCGTCCAGTTGTGCGGCGTAGTGTCCTGCACGGTCCGCAGCGTCGTATAGCAGCGCTAAGCCCACGCGCCGCCTCTGGCCGCGCGGCGCAGATACTGGCCTCGGCCAACGCGGCCCAGGTACTTGCCTTTCTCGACAATCACCTCGCCGCGCGACAAGACCGTGTCCGCATTGCCCGTCACCTCAAAGCCTTCAAACATAGAGTAGTCGACGCGCATATTGTGAGTCTTCGCGCTGATGACATGAGCCGCGAGCGGGTTCCAGATCACAATATCGGCATCGCTACCCGCGGCAAGCGCGCCCTTCTTTGGATACATTCCAAAGATTCGCGCCGGCGCGGTGGACGTGATTTCCACAAAGCGATTCAATGACAGCTTGCCGGCGTTCACTCCGTGATGGTGGATTAGCTGCAGGCGGTTCTCCACGCCCGGACCGCCATTCGGAATTTTTGTGAAATCGTCAATACCGAGAATTTTCTGATCTTCAAAACAGAACGGGCAATGGTCAGTGGAGACAACCTGCAGATGATCGTGCTTCAAACCATCCCAGAGCTTCGGCAGATTTTCCCTCTCACGCAGTGGAGGCGTAAACACATACTTCGCCCCTTCGAAATTGGGTCTCGCCAGTTCCTCAATCGATAACAACAAATACTGTGGACAGGTCTCCGCGAACGCCGGCACACCCCTGTCCCGCGCCTCGCGAACCTGGTTCAGCGCTTCTTCAGAAGACAAGTGGACGATATAAACCGGAGCGCCCGCCATCTCGGAAAGCGCAATGGCCCGGTGCACCGCCTCGGCCTCAGCCTTCACCGGACGCGTCATCGCATGATAGATCGGAGCGGTCTTTCCTTCAGCCAATGCGCGCTGGACGATCACGTCGATGGCTCCGCCGTTCTCAGCATGCATACAAACCAGCGCGCCGTTCTTCGCGGTCTGCGACAGGGCCCTGAAGATGGTCGCGTCATCCACCATCAACACATTCGGGTAAGCCATGAACAACTTGAAACTGGCGACACCTTCGCGCACCAGATCGTCCATGTCCTCCAACCCGGAGTTGCCCAGGTCGGTCACAATCATGTGCAGACCGTAGTCGATGCATGCCTTGCCCTCAGCCTTCTTCCACCAGGTATCCAGGGCATCGCGCATCCGCGTGCCGCGTGCCTGGATAGCGAAATCGACAATCGTGGTGGTCCCGCCAATCGCGGCGGCCCGCGTTCCGGTCTCGAAATCGTCGCTGGAAGTCGTTCCACCGAACGGCATGTCCAGATGTGTATGGACATCGATTCCGCCCGGCAACAACAACATTCCAGTAGCGTCGATCACCCTATCTGCGGCGTTGACGGGAATCCCAACGCGAACCTCGCGTATCGACTCTCCCTCAATCAGCACATCCGCCGCAAACGTGCTCTCCGCTGTAACCACCATGCCGTTGCGTATCAGCGTGCTCATACGTTTCTTCCGCGATCCTCCCACGACTCCTTTGGCAATCCGTTATCGATGTGCTCCATCGTGATGCATCCGGCAACAGGGCAAACCAGCGCACAGAGGTTACATCCAACGCACTCTGCCTCGTCCACCTTGGGAATGCGGGCGACGGGCGTCGAGTGCGGCGGATACTTTCCGGTGGGCGTGGAGGTGACGCGCGCCCGTCCGGCCGCCTCCACTTGGGCAGGGGTGTGATGCGTACCGTCCAAGTGAATACATTGATGGGCTCCATCCCAGCAGGCTACATAGCATAGATCGCACCCGATGCATTTCTCCTCGTGAATCCGGGCGACAATTTTGTAGTTCAAATCCAGATGCTTCCATTCGGTAACTTTGGGTAGGCTCAACCCCACGAAATCGTCAATCGTTCGGAAGCCCTTTTCGTCCATCCAATTGCTGAGGCCATCGATCATGTCCTCCACAATTCGAAAGCCATAGTGCATCGCGGCGGTACAAACCTGCACCGTGCCGCAACCCAGCAGGATGAACTCCGCCGCATCGCGCCAGCCCGCAATGCCGCCGATTCCTGATACAGGCATTCTCGATTCCTGGTCGCCGCAAATCTGCTGGACCATGTGCAGGGCAATAGGCTTCACAGCCGGTCCGCAGTAGCCGCCATGCGCGGAGAAGCCGCCGACACCGGGTCGCGGCGTCAGTGTGTCCAGGTCGACCCCGGTGATGGAGTTGATGGTATTGATCGCAGAGAAGCCGTCAGCGCCACCGCGCTTCCCCGCCCGCGCCACGGTCCGAATGTCGGATATGTTCGGCGTGAGTTTCACCAGCACCGGAGTCCGCGCGGCTTCCTTCACCCATTCCGTGATCATCTGCGCGTACTCAGGCACCTGCCCCACGGCCGAACCCATCCCACGCTCGGACATGCCGTGTGGACAGCCGAAGTTCAACTCCAGTCCATCGGCGCCTGCGTCCTCGCTCTGGCGCACGATCTTATGCCAAGCCTCGCGCTTGGATTCCACCATCAGCGATGCAATCACCGCATGCCGTGGGTAGCGCTTCTTCACTTCCGTGATCTCGCGCAGGTTCACAGCTAGCGGCCGGTCCGTAATCAGCTCGATATTGTTCAGCCCCATCATGCGCTGTCCATTCCAATCGACGGATGAATAGCGCGACGACACGTTCACAATGGGATCGCCCAGCGTCTTCCAAACCGCCCCGCCCCAGCCGGCGTCGAAGGCGCGCATGACCTGCTCTCCGCAGTTCGCCGGCGGCCCGGAGGCCAGCCAGAAGGGATTCGGACAGCGGATGCCGCCGGCGAAATTCGTAGTTAAGTCAGCCATGTTAAATCAGCCATGTTAAGTCAGCCATGATGCGATTCCGAGAGCCGCGCGCTTGCCTTCCGCCACGGCATCCACCACTTCCCTTCCCCCGTTCACGCAATCCCCACCGGCATAGTATTTGGGATTCGCAGTCCGCCCCGTAGCCTGATCCACCACCACGGCCCCGTTGCGCAACTCTACGCCGCGAGCCTGCGCCAGAAACCGCAATAACTTCGTCTGCCCGATCGACGGTATCACCATGTCGCACTCGATGGAAAAGTTTGAGCCGGGAACAGCTTGCGGCCGCCGCCGTCCCGACTTATCAGCTGCGCCCAGTTCCATCCGCACACACTCCACCGACGCCGCGTGGATCGCCACCGGCTGCGTCAGCCAGTGGAAGTGAATGCCCATCTGTTTGGCATGCTCATACTCAAACGCAAATGCGGGCATCTCACTCTCTCCACGCCGGTACAACAGGTGCACCTCTTCCGCTCCCAACAGCTTCGCCGCGTTCGCCGCGTCAATGGCCGTGTTGCCGCCGCCCACGACCACCACCCGGCGGCCCACATCCGTATCGATGCCTGTCTTATAAGCAGCAATAAAGTGCAGCGCGTCCACCACTGCGGGTGAATCTTCGCCCGGAACCGCCAGCGGCTCCGTGGGACCCAGTCCCACGCCGAGAAAGATCGCGTCGAACTCCGCCTCAACCTGCTCCAGCGGGATGGAAGTGCCGACATTCACGCCATGCTCCATCTTCACGCCCAGGGACCGGATCATCTCGACTTCCAACTGGCTGTCCACGGGCCGGAACTTGTACTCGGCCACCCCGTAGGTATTCAGTCCGCCGGCTTGGGGCCGCGCGTCAAAGATGGTCACCTGAAATCCCTGCCGCCGCAACTCCGCCGCGCAGGACAAGGACGCGGGGCCCCCTCCGACGCAGGCAATCCGTTGCACCCGTTCCACTGCGCCGGACGCCGGCAGCTTTGCTCCGTGTTCGTAGAAGTGATCCATCGCATGACGCTGCAAGCGGCCGATTTCAATCGGCTGCTTGTTGTACTTCTGCATTACGCAGGCGCCTTCACACAGCACATCCACGGGACACACCCGGGAACAACTCAGGCCCAGAATGTTCGAGTCCAAAATGGCAAGCGACGATCCGCGCAGGTTTCCGCTGGCGATTTTCTTGATGAACTTCGGAACATCGATGTGCGTGGGACAAGCAACCATGCACGGCGCGTCGAAGCAGAACAGGCAGCGGTTCGCCTCCACCACAGCCTCCTGGCTGGACAGCGGCGGATGGATCTCCGCAAAAGCCTCCAGTGTCACCGCACGCTCCCCGCCACGGCAGCGCTGCACTGCGAAAAACTCTTGTCCAGTTGCCTGGCGAACTCGTCCACATCGGTGCGCGTAATGTTCATCGGCGGCGACAAGCGCAGCACGTTGCCGTAGAGCCCGCCTTTGCCCACCATGATGCGATTCTCGCGTGTCGCCTCCATCATCGCAGCGGTTGCGGCGATGGCCGGTTTCTTTGACTTCCGGTCCTCCACCAGTTCCATCGCTTGCAGCAGTCCCATTCCACGCACTTCGCCAATCATGTCGTGCTTGTCCTGCAACTCCAGCAGTTTCTCCCGCAGGTAGGCGCCCACCTCAGCGGTGTTGGTCCTGAGGTTGCGCTCTTCGATGTAATCAATCACAGCCTTCGCGGCCGTCGTCGTCACCGGATTTCCACCGAAGGTAGAAATCTGCACGCCTTTTACGGAATCCGCGACAGCGGCCTTGGCCACGGTCAGCCCGATAGGACTGCCATTCGCCAGGCCCTTTGCGCTGGTGATCACGTCCGGCACTACGCCCCAGTGCTCAATGCCAAACCACTTGTGACCTGTGCGTCCCCATGCCGTCTGGACCTCATCGCTGATAAAGATGCCGCCGTAATTCCGGACAATCTTCTCGACAATCTGGAAATACTCTTTCGGCGGTGTAATGAACCCGCCCACTCCCTGAATCGGTTCGCCAATGAACCCGGCAATCCGTCCGGACGTCGAGGTACGGATCAGCTCGTCCATATCCGAGGCACAGCGCACCTCGCACGAGGGATACGTAAGGCCGAACGGGCAACGGTAGCAATAGGCATTGTGTGCGTGGACAATTCCCGGTTGAGGGACGCCGCCCAGCCGCCAGGTCGCATTTCCAGTCATGGTCATCGCCATGGACGAACGTCCGTGATAAGAATGCCGCAGCGCCACGATTTCACTCGCACCCGTATAGCAGCGCGCCGCTAGAATCGCCGTCTCGTTTGCTTCGGTACCGCTGTTGCTGAAGAACGATTTCGTCAGTGCCCCATCGGGCGTGAGTGACGCCATCTTCTTTGCCAGCGCGGCCTGCGGTTCATTGGCGAAGACTGTGGAAACATGCTGCAGCGTGTCCATCTGCTTGTGGATCTTCGCGTTCACCTCTTCGTTACAATGGCCGACGCTCACCGTGACAATGCCGCCGAAGAAATCCAGATATTGATTTCCGTCCGCATCCCAAACATGCTGATCTTTGGCGTGCGAAATCACCAGCGGTTCTTTGTAATAGTGGAATACCGATGGAAACAGGAATTCTTTGTTCGCGAGGATAATTTCTTGTTTTGTCATTACGGTTTCACCAACGCCTCATACATATCCGGCCGCCGGTCGCGGTAGAACTGCCACGTTTTCCGAACCTCCGTGATCATGTCCAGATCCAGATCGGCCGTCAACACTTCGTCTTTATCGCGCGAGGCCTGCGCGAACACCTGGCCGCGCGGGTCGCAGAAATAACTGGTCCCGTAGAATTCCCCGATATTCCACGGCGCCTCCACCCCTACCCGGTTGATTGCCCCTATGAAATAGCCATTCGCCACCGCATGCGCCGGCTGCTCCAACTTCCACAGATATTCGCTCAGCCCCGCCACCGTAGCCGAAGGATTAAACACAATTTCCGCACCGTTCAGTCCCAATGCCCGCGCACCCTCCGGAAAGTGCCGGTCATAGCAAATATAAACGCCGATCTTGGCGAACCCAAGGTCGAACACTGGATACCCAAGATTGCCCGGACGAAAATAGAACTTCTCCCAGAATCCCGGCGCCACATGCGGGATGTGCGTCTTGCGATATTTGCCCAGATAGGTCCCGTCGTTGTGGATGACCGCGGCGGTGTTGTAGTAAACACCCTGCTGCTCCACTTCGTACACAGGCACAACCAGCGCCACCTTGTGCTTCCGCGCCACATCTTGCATCAATCGCGTGGTTGGCCCATCTGGCACCGCTTCGGTGGTGTCGTACCAGCGAGTCTCCTGTTCGGCGCAGAAGTACGGTCCGTAGAAGATCTCCTGCAAACAAATGATCTGCGCTCCTGCCTCGGCCGCCTGCCGGATGTACTCCAGGTGCTTGTCGATCATTGCCTGCTTGATTTGCTCCAGCGGCAGGTGGGACGCCGCTACGTTCGTTGCCTGAATCAAAGAACAGCGAATTATTCGTGACATAGAAACCCGAAGCGATGAGAACCGTATTATGAACGGTTCAATGTAAAGAAAGCAATTTCAGTGAGGCGTAATCAATCCGCCGAGTTTGTCGGCTTCCCCGCCCGCCAGCCGCGGATAGCGCGTGGAATAAGCCTCCAGATACTTCAGCCCGGAACCGGTGTTGTAAATCACAATGCGCTCTTCCCGTTTCAAAAATCCCGACGCCAGCAATTGCTTCAGTGCCGCCACGCACGCCCCGCCCTCCGGCGCCGCAAACATTCCTTCATCGGATGCCAGCTCGATTCCTGCATCCAGCATGTCACTATCGGTAACGGCAATAGCACAGCCGCCGCTGTCCCGAATCGCCTTCAACATCAGCCTGTCACCCAGTGGCTTCGGCACCCGCAACCCACTAGCGACCGTAAAGGCGTTGTCCCAGAACTCGGCATGATCCTCGCCGCGTTCAAACGCGCGGACTACTGGCTGGCAGCCTTCCACCTGCACCGCAATCATCTTTGGCCGTTTGCCCGCCGCAATCCAGCCCATGGTCTCCATCTCTTCAAAGGCCTTCCACATTCCGATCAACCCCACACCGCCGCCCGCCGGATAAAAGATCACATCCGGCAGCTTCCATTCCATCTGCTCCGCTAACTCGTACCCCATCGTCTTCTTACCTTCAATCCGATAGGGTTCCTTCAGGGTCGATACGTCGAACCATCCTTCAGCATCCTTGCGCGCCGCCACGATTTTTCCGCAGTCGCTGATCAGCCCATCCACTAGCGTGACGTGCGCGCCTGTGGCCTTGCATTCAATAAAATTCGATTGCGGAACATCCCGCGGCATGAAGATGTGTGCCTCCACTCCGGCTGCCGCGGCATAGGCTGACATAGCTCCCGCCGCATTACCCGCCGACGGAATCGCCACCTTCTGAATGCCGAGCTCCTTCACCATTGAAACCGCACAGGAAAGGCCGCGCGCCTTGAACGACCCTGTTGGGTTGACTCCTTCATCCTTCACCCAGAGGTCGTTCGCGCCAACGCGATTGCCCAACCGCGGCGTTCGCACCAGCGGCGTCATTCCCTCCCCCAGCGAAACGATATTTGTCTCTAACTGCACGGGCAGAACCGCGCCGTACCGCCACATGCTGTTCACTGACGACGGGCGCAAATCGCGAGCCTTGTCGAGATCGTAGCGAACCAGCAAGGGGCCGCCGCACTCGCAGAGGTTGTGGATCTGTCCAGCTTCGCGCCGCTTGGCGCACACACTACATTCCAGGTGAGAGACGGTTGTCATAACGTGAATGCCTTATGATAACGAAAGGAGCGTGCTTGATGCCCTGTTTACTGGCTGTCTTGATTGTGGCGTTTCCCCGCGTCGCCATCGTGCTGCTCTACCTTTTCACCGCTTTCTTCACTGGCGTTTACGACTCCATCTTACTGCCTCTGCTCGGATTCCTTTTCCTCCCGTTTACCTTGATCGCCTACACCTTTCTTGCCAACATGCGCCAGCCGCACGACACTACGTTCCTTGTCGTGATGCTCATCGCGGTCATCGCAGACCTTGGCTTGATCGGTGGAAGCAATCATGTTCGAAGACGGAGATAGACAGCGGCGCTGCTGCCCGCTGCAGCGCTTATTGAGGCCCCGCCGACCTGGACGAAGGCTACACGAAGAAGATTCGCGAGTACACGACTGAGCCCTTTTTCCTCACAAAAAATTGCGGACCACCTGCCGGCCTCCCTAACGGTTCGCACACCGCGCGACGAAACGCAGGGAGGCTATTTCCTGCTCTTCAACGCGATAATGAATTTCGCGAGCCTCGGCGTTGGCCAAAAATAGGCTTGCACGAATGCCTTCCTGAGGCCGTCAGTTACAATAGAAAGGCAGACGTGAAAAGGCTAACTCTCATTGTGTTTGCAGCGGCCAACGCCTATGCCGGCGAGGTCGCCGTGCTGCAAAGCGGCTTCCGGATTGCCTCGGATTACCATCTGGTGTCGGGGTCCCTCATCGAACTCCACACCAAACTGGGCACAGTCAACTTGCCCGCCGACAAGATCGTGCGATTCGAACAGGAAGAATACATCGCCCCTCCGCCGCCTGAACCTCCAGCGCCCGTAGCACCACCCCCTGTCGTCAAGGCCGCTACTCCCAAAGAAATCATCCACGAAGCAGCCCGGCGCAATGGTCTCCGTCCGGAGTTTGTGCAGAGCGTTGCGGCGGTAGAGTCCAACTTTCAGACGGCGGCCATTTCGCCGAAAGGCGCCATCGGACTCATGCAGTTGATGCCCGGCACGGCTGCGGCGCTTGGAGTCGATCCTAGAGATCCAGCCCAGAACGCGGACGCCGGCGCACGCTACCTGCGCCAGCTATTGGCCCGTTACAAAGACTCGCCGGATCCCGTACGCCTCGCTCTGGCCGCCTACAATGCGGGACCCGGAGCCGTGGATCGCCACAAGAATGTTCCGCCGTATCGCGAAACACAGGTCTACGTGGAAAAAGTACTGAAGAACTACCTCAGCCAGTTAAAGTAGTTCAGTTCTTCTCGCGTCCCAGCCAGCGCAGGCGCATCACAAACTGGCGTCCCTGGCTCCCGTAATAGTTCAAGAAATCCGGACTGCCCAATACATTATTGGCCACGCTGTAGTTGCTGTGGCCGGTGATATTGTTAAAGCCGCCGCGGATCGCCAGCAGATTGCTGTGGTAGTGAAACCGCCGCTCCACGTGGAGATTCAGGCTCAGATACAGCGGCAGCCGGTAAGCGTTCACAGGTCCCGCCACCTGCCCTGTGTCCCGCTGCACGGAAAACGGAAATCCGCTACGCGTCTCAAAAAAATAGGCCACCGAATAATTCCTCAGCGGAGTAGGCAGAAATCCCCAGCTCAGAAACCGGCTCGGACTGTCCCAGGGCAGCGGTCCATAGTTGTCAGAGGTTCGCAAAATCTGATCGATACTCTGATCGAGAACCGCATTCGAGGTGGCTCGCGAGCGCGTGTAGCTTGCCATCCATTCGTATTGACCGCCCAAATTCTGCCGCACGGCGATCTCAGCCGAATCGTAGACATCCCTCCTTCCGTTGGTCAAATTGAAGATGCCGTCGAAGACTGTCGTCCCGTACAACTCCGCTATTCCCGGCGCGATTCCGGAGTTCAACTGGTTCACGTAAGTAAACGCATGATCCCCGCGGCGCCGCAGCAGATTCACTGAAGCATAAAGCTTACCCGCCACATGCTGGTCAATCCCCAAAGACCAATTTCGCGACCGGGGCGGCCGCAGTCCGCGAACGTCATCCCGGAAAATGGTGGCCGCCGGTCCCCGCGAGACTTCACCATCGGGTTCAAAGTGCGTCGTCAATGAGTATTGATCCCGGGAGCGTGAGAAGAAGTCCATCCGCGAGGCGTCATAAATCACCGCATAGCCGCCTGATAGCTTCGTGCCGTGCGACGCGAAGGGCGAGTAGGCGAAAGACGCCCGAGGCGAGAACGAAGCCCGGTGGATCAGGTTATCCCAGTCCTGCCGCAGTCCGATTTCGAGTAGCAGATTCGGCAGTACCCGCCACGCATCCACCACATACGAAGAAGACTCGTAGTTTCCGGTATGCACCTTGCCGCTGCCCGCAAACGTCGTGAGCGACAGCCGCGTCCCGTTTACGCCGAACAATTCGTACCCTGTGCGGCTGTAGTCCTGATCGTATTGCAGGCGGTTGAGATCCATTCCCACCTTTACCTGATGGCTGCCAGCAAACGAAAACGACGGCAGGAACAAATTTGAAAGGAACTGATCGCGCCGCGAACGCTGCGTCGCGTCCAGAAAGGAATTTCCGGCCCGGCCGAAAGGCGTCAGAATCTGATAGTCGTGCCCCTGCGGAATCCTCCGCTGATAAACCCTGTTCTCCGCAAAGCCGAACTCCAGCAGCGCCCCGCGCGGCAAGTAGATCTGGTCCTTCGCGCTGTAGAACCAAGTCCTCGCCCTCCGCGTCACCGTGCTCGACTCCGGATTCAGTACCCCAAGCCCCACCTTCGATTCATTCCCGTAGTTCACGAGGAAATCCGAATACACGATGTTCGAAGGGGTCAAATTAATTTGCGTGTGAATCAGATTCGATGCGCGCACACTGGACGCCTCGTCCTGTCCCTTCGGCAAGTCGTCGATCACCAGTTGCTGGTATTCGGTATCCAGGCTGTCGGAGAACCAGATGCGCCCCTTTGCGATAGGTCCTGAAAGGTTCCCGCGCGGCGACCACGATCCCAGGTGAAGGCCCTTCTTAACGTCGAAGCCGGGAATGAAATTCGTTCCCGAGTACCGCCACTGGTCCGTGCCGGTCTTCGTCTGAATTGCCAGCGCGCCCGCCGATCCCTTGCCGAACTCCGGCGAGAAACGCCCTGTCGAAAACTCCAGAGAGCGCACCGATTCCACGCTCAACCGCGTATCAAACCGGCCGGTCAATGGATCCCCAATATTGAAGCCGTTGAGCGTATAGAGCACCTGGTTCTCTGCCCCACCGTTGAAATGCAGCTCACCCTGCGGATCCTGCAATACACTCGGCATCACCCGGATGGAGTTGCGTAGCGTGTGCGTGGACTGCACCGGAACATTCATCACTTCCGGCCCGCTCAGGCGCTGCTCCGAACTGGTCTTGTCGATATCGATAGGCGGAGGCGCGTCATTCACATTCAGAGCCTGGAAGACCTCCCGAACATGGTTCACCACCAGCGTGACTTCGTGGTTTTGGTCCGATACCTCAAGCCTTCGGTCGCGCAGTTGGAAATAGCCGTCATGCTGCACGCTTACCAGGTAAGCCCCGGTATTGGGCAATGGTAGTTCGAATTTGCCGTTGGGAGAGGTGACCGACTGTTCGTTTGCTGCGGAACCGGTGTTGTGGAAGGTCACCCGAGCTCCGCCGACCGGCGCGCTGTTCTCATCCAACACGCGGCCGCTGACCAGAACCTCGGCCTCCACACAGGGAGTCCACAGGAAAGTAAGCGGGATCAGGAACAGAAGTCGTGCCGAAAACATCTCACAACACCTTCTCACACTATATCGGGTTTGATATGGTTATCCGTTATATGACACGCCGCGATTTGCTCGCCGCCTCACCTTCCCTCGCCATGGCTGCCGAGAAACCCGCATTTGAACTCTGCATGCATCAGACCACCTCGGCGTCCTCCAGCTTCCGGCAATCGCTGGAGGGCTACTCCAAGGCCGGCATCCACTTTGTCGAAGTAATTCCGCCGAAGGTGGCCGAGTACGCGAAAGCCGAAGGAATTGCGGGCGCAAAGCGGCTTCTGGGCGATCTGGGGATGAAGGCAGTTTCCAGTGGCGGGGTCCGGGGATTGGCAGAGCCAAGCCCCACCCGGCCGAAGCTCCTCGAAGACTTAAAGGCGACAGCCGAGCTCATCTCCGGGCTGGGCGTGGACCGCATCGTATGCCCCTGCGGCACCACCGCCACCTACACAGCCGACGACTATAAGCGGGGCGTTGACAATCTCCGCGAGGCCGGCGAAATTGCCAAGCAGTTCGGAATTACCGTGATGCTGGAATTCATGCGCGGGTCCACATTCATCGGGACCCTGCCCACGGCGCTGAATACGGTGCGCGAGGCCGCCCACCCGAACGTGAAGCCCATGCTCGACTTCTATCATTTTTGGGCCGGATTGAGTAAGTTTGAAGATCTGGAATTGATCCGACCGGGCGAACTCCACCATGTCCACTTCCAGGATGTGGCCAGGATTCCCCGCGAGATGCTGGATAGCCGAACTCGCGAGATCCCAGGAGACGGCGTAAGCCCGCTGGCCAAGATCATTCGCATGGTGGCAGCAAAGGGCTACTCCGGCCCCTTGTCGGTGGAACTCTTCTATCAACGCTATCAGGATGCAGACCCTTTCCTGATGGCCAAAGAGATACGCGGCAAGTGCGAGGCTGTGCTGCGCACCGTGTAATTGCGCCTTACTTGTACCCTCGCGAGGCCTTCCCGCGTCCAAATTCGAAAGTGGGCGGCTTGACCTTACCGTAGTTGGGACCTAGAATTAGATTGGTTCCTGGTGTAACCGTTTGAAAGGGGATCAGCAGTCATGACAGCCAAATCCATATCCGTAGTAACAGTGATTTCAGGCGCTTTACTCTTCACAGGTGTATCTCTTGCCGAAAAGAAAAGGGCCGATGATGGTCAACGTGAGACCGTAGCCAAGCCGCTCAGCGACAAAGAGCGCAAGAGGCGCGAAGACAAGCTGCGGAAGGAATTGGAAACCCCCTATCGAAAGTGGCTCACCGAAGACGTCGGCTACATCATCACCGATGAAGAGCGAACGGCGTTCAAGCGCATGACCACCGATGATGAGCGGCAGAATTTCATTGAAGGATTCTGGCTTCGCCGTGATCCAACTCCGGACACTGCCGAAAACGAGTTTAAGGAAGAGCACTACCGCCGGATAGCCTACGCCAACGAGCGCTACGCCTCCGGTATTCCGGGCTGGAAAACCGACCGCGGCCGGATCTACATCACTTTCGGACCGCCTGCTGAAATCGAGTCGCATCCTTCGGGCGGAAGCTATGAGCGTCCCTACGAAGAAGGTGGCGGCACTACTTCAACCTATCCGTTTGAGAAATGGCGCTATCGCTGGATTGAAGGAATCGGCACGGACGTCAACATCGAATTCGTAGATCCAACCATGACGGGCGAATACCGCATGACCATGGATCCGTCCGAAAAGGACGCCTTGATGATGGTGCCGGGGGCCGGTCTCACCATGATGGAGCAAATGGGCCTCTCGTCGAAGAACGACCGCTTCAGCCGCACGGACGGTACACGCCTGGGAACCGGCGACCAGCCGCTGCCCTCCAGAATGAATCAGTTTGAGCGGCTGCAACAATACGCGAACCTGCAGAAGCCGCCAGAGATCAAGTTTAAAGATCTGGAAGCGCAGGTTAATTCGACCATTAAGTTCAACTTGCTGCCCATGCGGGCGCGCGCGGATTACATGCGCATGACCAATTCCACGGTTCTGACGAATGTAACTCTGCAGTTCGATAAGCACGATCTGCAATTCGGCCAGAAGGAAGGAGTATCGAAGGCAGTTGTGAACATTTACGCCCGGATCACTTCCATGTCCCGCCGCGTAGTGAACGTCTTTGAGGATGTGGTCACGATCGAGGTTCCCACGGAACTGCTCGGGGAGGCCGTCAAAGGGGCGTCGCTCTACCAGAAGTCAGTCCCGCTGCCTCCGGGCA
Source organism: Bryobacteraceae bacterium (assembly GCA_040002435.1). Classification (GTDB taxonomy): domain Bacteria; phylum Acidobacteriota; class Terriglobia; order Bryobacterales; family Bryobacteraceae; genus JANXXV01. The sequence goes on along the minus strand of JBDUEM010000030.1, from coordinate 10,238 downwards.
AGTACCGCCTGAATGTGGTCGCGAAAGACATCATCGGCGGCACGGTGAACAACTACGAAATGGCGCTCGACGTTCCTCACTACGATGACGAAAAGCTGGCCTCCAGCACCGTCGTCCTGGCGGATGTGATCGAGAAGGTCCCCACCAAGAGTATCGGAACTGGACAGTTTGTCATCGGAACGTCGAAGGTTCGCCCGCGGTTGAATGAGACCTTCCGGCGCGATGAAAAGTTAGGACTCTACGTGCAGCTTTACAACTTTGGGCCGGACGAGAAGACACAGAAACCGAACGGATCCATCGACTACGAAGTCGTAAGAAAGAGCAACAACCAGAAGGTCTTCGAGTTCAGCGAAGAAGTGGCCAAGATCGACAGCGCGTCCGCCAACCAGACGACTGTAGAGAAAATTCTGCCGCTCAAGAGCCTTGAACCGGGTCAGTACACGATCAATATGAAAGTGACGGATCGTAACCGCAACCAGACGCTCACCCCGTCTGCGTCGTTTACGGTAAACTAGGGTTAACGGCCGGGGATGGAACGGCCTCCGTATGAACGCTAGGAAGTGCGCCTTTGCGGCCAGCTTAATGGCCGGGATTCTCTGGACCAGCGGTCCATGCGCGGCATCTTCGTCCCTAAAGCTCTCTGGTGAACTCGCCGGTTTTGTGAAGGACCCGACGGGCATCCCGCAGATGGGAGCGACCATTCAGCTGTTCAACCGGTATGACCGGCTGATTCAGAAAACAATCTCCAGTGCAAACGGGCAGTTCACTTTCGGATCCCTGGCTCCTGATCTTTATTCCATACGTATCACCCTCGCCAGTTTTGTCCCGGCACTGAAAAAGAACATCTCCATCCAGCCGGGCATGAAAAGCGTCCTGGCCATCAACCTCGCTACCGTCATCAGCTCCATCGAATTGATTTCGACGGGTCCAAGCTCCCGCACCTTGATGAGCGACGACTGGATCTGGGTATTGCGCAGCACCATGACTTCGCGGCCGGTTCTTCGGATGCTGCCCGGAATCGACATCAGTGACCCTGCCGACCGCAATCGCACCCACGTCAGCAGTTCGGCGTCTTCGATGTTCAGCGAGACCCGCGGACTGGTAAAGCTCTCTTCGGGCGAATCGAACCCCTTCACGAGCACCGGGAACCAGCCGGATCTTGGCACCGCGTTCGCTTTGGCCACTTCGCTCTATGGCAATAACAATTTGAGGTTCAGCGGAAATATCGGTTATGCGGTGAACTCCGCCACGCCCTCCACCGGGTTCCGGACCAGTTTCAGCCGTGGAGAAGGCAACGGACCCGAAGTGAAATTGACCATGCAGCAGTACTCCTTACCCGCCAGGGGCATTTCGCCAATGCTGGGCGGACAGGGTCAGGACAACGCGCCGGCTTTGCGCAGCATGTCCCTGACGACGCTCGATCGCATCAATATTGCAGATAAGATCCTGTTGGAGTATGGCGCGTCCCTCGATACGGTACAGTTCATGGATCGGTTGAACTACATCAGTCCCTTTGCCCGCCTCACCTTTAATACCGAGTCCCGGGGCTCCTTCGCCGTCGCCTACAGTTCCGGAATGCCTCCCGTGGATTTACTTGGCTCGCCAAGAGAAGACGCCGGTCTGCAGCAGGACATCTCCGCATTGAGCATGTTCCCACGCGTCTCGGTGCGAAACGGCACTCCGTCCGTCCAGAGAACACAGACGATGGAGATGGGCTATAACGTGACTGCAGGCAGCCGGACTTACAGTCTGGGCTTGTACCGGGAAATGGTGGGCAACGGAGCACTGACCATGACCGCCCCGGCGAATTTCTACCAGCAGGGCGATCTACTTCCCGAACTGTCGTCATCGAGTTCCGTTTTCAATATCGGCAAATACGCCCGCACCGGAATGATGGCATCGGTTACACAGGCCGTGGGCGAAAACGTCAACGTGACGCTGGCTTATGGCGACGGCGGAACGCTTCGGACCGACGGGCGAAAACTGATGACCAACGACCCGAATGAACTGCGCGACATGATTCGTCGCTCGCAGCATCAATGGGTTATGGGACGCATCTCAGCCACCCTGCCGGTGACCGGAACCAAGCTGGCCAGCAGCTACGAATGGACGGATTACCGGTCGTTAACTCCTGGCCACGTTTACCTCGTGCAGAAGTTTTACCCTGAGGCTGGGTTGAACATCCGGATCAAACAGCCAATTCCTCAATTTGCAGGGCTGCCGGGGAGGTTGGAAGCCACAGCCGAATTCCGCAATATGCTGGCCCAGGGATACCTTCCGATCGCAACGACCGATAATCAGAAGTTGATTCTTACCAACAGTCCTCGCGCCGTCCGCGGCGGAGTCAGTTTCATTTTCTAGGCAAGCGCTGCGGCGTCTCCGATTTCCCTTCCGAGCACATTGACACCAGTAGATCCCCCAGCTTCAGGAAGGCCTCGAGATCCTGTGGTTTGTGAAAGTAACAATCCGCTCCTAAGCGGTCCACGTCCGCACGGTCTGCGGGGTATTCAGACGAGGTTAGTACGATGGCCCGGGTATCGAGGCATTTCGGGATCGTTCTCAGATGTTCGAGGACATTCTTGCCATCCACTCGCGGCAAGTTCAAGTCCAGCAGCACAATCGCCGGCGCCAGCGCCGCGTCATCTTCGCCCACGGCATTCAGATACCGCACCGCCTGTTCTCCGTCCGTTACTTCTACCAGTGCGAAGTTTAAGCCGCTTTGCTCCAGCGCGAGCCGCACCAGGTAAACGTCGCCTGGGTTATCCTCAGCTAAAAGTATTTGAATCGGTACGCTTTTCATATCTGGACTCCCACTGGTACCGTGAACAAGAAGGTCGATCCCCGCCCGGGTTCAGATTCTACCCAAATCCGTCCTCCATACCGATCGACAATGCGCTGGCAAATGGCCAGCCCGATCCCGGTTCCCGGAAAGCGCTTACCGTGTAATCTTTTGAATACGCCGAAGACCTGTCTCAAGTACTGCCCTTCAATCCCTATTCCATTGTCCTGTACCGAGAATACCCATTCCGATCCCACTTTGTGGCATTGGACATCGATAAAGGGAACTTGATTGCCTCTGTACTTTATCGCATTGCCTACCAGGTTCTGAAAAAGTTGTACCAGATGCACCTCCGCCATCAATACCTCAGGAATGTTTCCGTGCGTAACGCGTACGCCGCTCTCCTCCATTGCGGCGCTCAGATTAGAGAGAGCTTTCTCGAGAGCCTTCACCGAGCTAACGCCCGTAATCGGATCCTTCATAGCTTCGCTGGTAGCTTGTGAGTACGCCAGCAAATCGCGCAGCAGCAAATCCATCTGCCGGGCACCGTCAACCGCGAATTGAATGAAGGTATCGGCTTCGGCATCGATCACTCCGCCGTACCTTTTCTTCAACATTTGGGTATAGATCGAAACCATCCTAAGAGGCTCCTGCAGATCGTGGCTGGCAGCGTAGGCAAACTGTTCCAGATCAGTATTAGACCTGCGCAGCAGGGCGTTCGCGTTAGAGATTTCCGCCTCTGCAGCCCGGCGGTCAGTGATGTCGGTGTGAACGCCCACCCATTCCCGGATAGTCCCGTCTTCATTCCGTACGGGCACCGCCAGAATGGAGAACAGACGGTAAACTCCATCATGCCGGCGCACCCGGTGTTCGAACACAAACCGGCTCTCAGCAGCCACGCTGCGGTTCCATTGATCGATCGTCGGCCGAACGTCGTCCGGATGAACCGCCGTTGCCCAGCCGAATCCTTGATACTCCTGCATAGACTGACCGGTAAAGTTCGCCCAACCGGGCTGCTCGCCCGTCATCTGTCCAGTGGCGCTGTTGGTCCATACCAGGTCGCTGATGGTCAACAGCGCAGTCCGGAAGCGTTCTTCGCCATTACGGCGCGCCATTTCACTCTGCTTGATGGCCTCTTCGTTTCGTTTCCGCTCGGAAATGTCGTTCAGATAGACTGCGATTCCCTTGTCACTGGAAGGATATGCATTCAGTTCAAACCAGGAGTTCAAGGGCGGATAAAAAATATCGAAGTGTGTCGGTATCCGGTCCGCTGCGACGCGCCTTAAATTGGCCTCCACTTCGGATCCCAGCAGAATTGGAAAATCCTGCCAGATCGTCTTGCCGACAATCTGTTCCTTCGAGCTTCCCAAGATCTTCTCCGCGGCAGAGTTGGCATACTCGAAGTTCCAGCCCTCATCCAGCGCCAGGAATCCGTCGGTGATGCTTTCGAGCACGTCGCGGATCTTCGCATTCGAGGCTGCCAGCGACCGCTCCGCCCGCCTACGCTCCGTAATATCCCGGAATACCAGGACAACGCCCAACATTCGACCTGAGCCGTCACGGATCGGCGCGCCGCTGTCGTCGATCGGAACTTCGCGGCCGTCCTTCGCCAGCAGGATAGTATGGTTGGCCAGTCCCACAACCTGCCCATTTGCCAGAACCTTGGTGGCCGGGCTTTCCACCACTGCGCGCGTCTGTTCGTTGACTATATGAAAGACTTCCGCCAGTGATTTCCCCATCGCCGCGTCCTCGGTCCATCCGGTAAGCGTTTGCGCGACGGGATTCAGGAACGTGACATTGCCATCCAGATTGGTGGTAATCACCGCATCACCAATACTGACAAAGGTGGTCATCAGAATGCTGTGACTGCGTTCAATTTCGGAAGTTAGCCGATCCTGCCGTGCACCTGCCGAACGAATAATCAGCCAGGCCAAAACAATGATGCTGAAGAGAATAATGCTGCCCGTTGCAATCACGACCCTCAGCCGCTCCGCCTTGCGGTTTCGCTCGAGTACCCGCCCCCGGACCGACGCCGTTTGAGTTGCCGTGATCTCCTCGGAAATATGCCGGATCGAATCCATTGATTTCTTGCCGGAATCTGAGGTCACAAGCGCCAGCGCAGCGTCAACCCCTACCGTGGATCTTAGATCCACGGTCGTTCGGAGTTCTGCCATTTTTTCCGTTATCGCGCGCTTGAGCCCATCTACTCTTGAGACTTGATCCGGGTAATATCTGGCCGACTCTCCGATTCGACGCAGCAATTCCGGGATTCTTTCTATCGCCGACTTGTAAGGCTCCAGATATCGCGCATTACCGGTTAACAGAAAGCCCCGCTGGCCGGTCTCGGCATCTTTTACGGCCGACAACAGCAGATCGTTGACGCGCCGGAGTTCGTTCGCCCGGGCTGACTCAGACAAAGCCTGCTGCATTCCTTGCCAATCGCCGATGAACGTAAGGCCCATGACGCACAGGACAACCAAGGCCACCCCCAACAGGGCGCGCCCTGTCACGGCAAGGCGAGTGATCGGCGCGTCAGGCTTGGTTAAAGGATTGGTCATGAAGCTCTTTCGCCGCGGCTGAAGAGCCGCGTCCGGGCTGGGACTACCAGCGCGGCAGGACGCGCTTCCAGCCTGGATCCACGTGCTTTCGCATTTCCGCTTCGTCGTCCCGTTTCCGGTAGTCCAGCTTGTTGTAGCGCTCCGCTCCCCGAGCCAGTTGATCGTAGTCCAGGTCGACCCCCAGACCAGGCTTATCGGGAATCCGGACGCAGCCATCGACGAAGGGAATCCGGCCGCCAACTACCACTTCATCGATCTCTGACTGCCAGGGGTAGTGCGTATCGCATGCATAGTGCACATGCGGCGCCGAAGCAGCGGCATGGGTCATCGCCATCAGACTCACACCTAGATGATTATTGGAATGCATCGAAACACCCAGATTCAGGGTTTCACACAAATCGGCTAAACGTTGCTGCGCCCGAACACCGCCCCAATAGTGCGGATCCGACAGAACTACCTGCACGGCGTCCGCCTTTTCCGCCTCCACCACCTGGGCGAAACAGGTCACTGCCACATTGCTGGCCATCGGCATATCGATCCCTTCTTCGCGCAGGCGCTTCCGCACCTCCGCCATTCCGGCGATCGTCGCCGTGGGGTCTTCCAGATATCCGCCGCCGGAAAGCTCTTCCTTAAGCGATCGCCCAACGTAAACCGAAGTCGGAATAGACCAGGCGCAATTTGGATCAATTCGCAGAGGGTACGCCGGCCCAAATTCCTGCCGCAGCGCGCGAATGGTATCGATTTCAATTTCCGGCTCCAGGACGCCACCCTTCAGCTTGATCTCACGAAAGCCGTACTTGTCGATCATTTGCTTGGCCTGCCGGACCATCGCCAGCGGATCAAGCCCTTCGCCATATTCGTCTTCGCGCTTATCGTCGCCTAAGCCTCCACCGCCGGCATGCTTGTAAAACAGGTATGCCGAGAACGGCACGGCATCGCGCGCACGCCCGCCCACCACGTCGCAGAGAGGCTGATTCAGGGCTTTGCCGATGAGGTCAAGGCAAGCGATTTCGATGGCCGCATAGGTACGTGCATGACGATCCAGCGGATTTTCGCCGGGCACAAGGTAGGTCTGGCTGCGGCCGCCGGCCACAGAGGCGTTCTGTTCCGCGCTCTCAGCCGCCGCCTGGCCGGATAGATCCATCCACAGCCGGGTCAACTGAAACGGATCCATGCCCACAATCCGACCGCGCATCGCCTCCAGCGCGTGCAACGGGCCGTCACCGCCATACGTCTCACTAATACCGGTCAGGCCGTCCGTACTGGTTAGCTCGACGATGGTGCGTAATGCGTACGGCGCGTGGAGGCCATAAGAGCTGCGAAGGGGGCCGTCCGCTATCGCGACGGGATGAAGACGCAGGCCGGTAATCCGCATACTTGTCTAGTAGTAGTAGAAGGGATTACTTACGAGCCCCGCGTTGAGGGCTGCGCAGCTTGCTCTGACGGCGCTTTTCGGATTTGCGCTTGGGCTTGCTGATGATGAAGGTGCCGCTGCCGATATACTTGGTGGAATAGAGCTTGTCGTCTGCCAACTGATTCTCCCGGGAATTGAAAGTGCGAAGTTTCATTGTAGCGCAGGTAGTCTATCCTGAAGATGTCCACTAGAGATGCGTAAATTGATCAGCTGCGGGTTCGTCTTTGCCATTGGCAGCGTTCTGCTCTGGTCACAGTCGGCGCCGTCCGCGGCGAAATCCGCGTTTTCCGACATCGACGACTCGCTCGCGCGCTTATCCAAAATCACGGGCCTGAAACAAGTTCGCAAGGTGCAGTTCGACACGATAGACAAAACACGGCTGAAAATCTTCCTGGAAGAACAAATTAAACAGGAAGTAAATCCCAGCGAAATAAGGGCCGAGGAACTGGCGCTAAAGAAGCTTGGATTGGTGCCGCAGAATTTCGACCTGGCAAAGAATACCGTAGATCTGATGACCGAGCAAGCCGCGGCTTTTTACGACTATCGAAAGAAGAAGCTTTTTCTGATGGATGCCGCAAACGGTTCCTCCGGCGACCAGGACACCGTTCTCGCCCATGAATTGGCGCACGCCCTCGCCGACCAGCACTTTAACTTGAACAAGTATCTCCATCGCAGCAAGACCGATGACAGTTCGCTTGCCCGCATGGCCGTCATGGAAGGCCAGGCTACCTGGCTGATGTATGAGGTGCAGGCACAGAAGGCGGGGCAATCTCTGGTGACATCGCCGTCCATTGTAGAGGCGATGAGCCAGACGCCGGACTCCGGCAACAGTCAGTTTCCCGTCCTCAGCAAGGCGCCTCTGTACATGAGGGAATCATTATTATTTCCTTACATGAAGGGTTTGAAGTTCCAGCAAGCGGTGATCTTGAAGATGGGAAAGGCGGGCTTTTCGGAAGTATTCCAGAATCCTCCGGTGAACTCACAGGAAATCCTGCACCCCGAGGTCTACATGAACCGGACAGCCATCAAGCCGCCCGCGATGCCCGCCATTCAATCCAGATCGTCGTATCGCATCCTGACGGGCGGGTCGATTGGTGAATTTGACCATTCCGTTCTGATTGAGCAGTACACCGGCAAAACAGAGGCCGCCGGCCTGGCGCCTCACTGGCGAGGAGGGGCTTTTGAATTGCTGCAGGAAAAGAAAAAGAAGTACACTGTCCTGCTCTATGCGTCTGAATGGGAGGATGCTGGAAGCGCGCGCCAGATGTTTGACGCCTACCGGCGGATTTTAGAGGGCAAATGGAAGACTTTGTTGCCGAAGAAAGAGACTGCCGACCTGCTGATTGGCGAAGGTGATGACGGCTATTTCAGGCTGCGTTTGGAAGGCACACGTCTAACTAGTGTTGAGGGCATGAAATCGATCGAGGAAGTAGCGGACTTACGGTAAAATATTTTGAGGAGAAGCAACAGAATGCAGCTTGTGATGGCCGCCTTGATGGGCGCGGTTTTGGTGTCGGGGGCAGTTGCGGAAGCCCAGGAACTTCCTCGCCCCGCAATGGACTACGTGATCACGCTGCCCAGCGGGCAGACCACTTCTGTCGCCAAATACAAAGGCAAGGTGGTTGCCCTTGAATTTCTCCTGACTACGTGCCCGCACTGCCAGCGCACGGCCAGGTCCCTGACTCAGGCCACCAAGGATTTTGGAGCAAAAGGCTTTCAGGCCCTGGGCGTTGCCATCAACGACAATCCGGAAATACCCAAATTCGTCCAGGATCTGGGAGTCAATTATCCGGTCGGCACAGGTCCCCGCGAAACTGTGTATTTTTTCCTGCAGCATTCGCTGATGTCCCCGAATCTGATGATGCCGCAGCTGGTCTTCATCGACCGCAGCGGAATGATCCGGGCGCAGTACGATGGCACGTCCGACTTTTTCAAGGAAGAAGATAAGAACGTTCGTGCGATGATCCAGAAACTGCTGGCCGAGCCGGCAGTCAAGACAACCTCCGGGACCAAGACAGCCGTCCCGGCAAAGAGGCCTTCTTAAATGAGACTTGCAAAATCTTTGTTGTTTTTCACACTGACCGTTCTGCCGCTGGCGGCCGCGGATGTCCCGCGAAAGTCGCCGGAATTCGCCGCCCAAATGCCGGCTGGCGGGCAATTATTGCTCAGCCAGTACAAGGGCAAGGTAGTGGTTCTGGAATTTGCTTTTACCACGTGCCCGCACTGCCAGGCCTCGGCGCGCCTGTTGACGCAGTTGTATAAAGAATACGGGCCGAAGGGCTTCCAGCCTCTCACGGTAGCCTTTAACGATATGGCAAATATGCTGGTGACGGATTTCGTGAAACAAAATGGCGTAACCTTCCCGGTCGGCTCCAGTTTGCGGGATCCGGTTTTGAATTACCTGCAGTTGTCTCCGGATGCCCGGCTGTCGGTACCCCAGATTGTGATCATTGACCGCAAGGGCGTAATCCGGCAGCAGAGCCTGGCCGCCAATGACGAAAAGACGGCAACCGAAGCCAATCTTCGCAATATGATCGAAACATTGCTGAAAGAACCTGCTGGCGGGTCGACCAAGAAAGCGACCTCCGCGGTGAGTTCGGCGAAAAAGCACTCGTAGTTCGGCGAACTGTTCTACAATAGGATCTCCAGCGCCCGTAGCTCAGTCTGGATAGAGCGTTTGCCTCCGGAGCAAAAGGCCGTACGTTCGAATCGTACCGGGCGCACCACAGCTTCCACTCTCACTTCGTCCTAACGGCTGGCGGGCAGTGCCAAGAAAGGGACAGTTGCCGGGTCTTCAATTGTTTCATCTACCCAAATCTGCTAGGCCGAGGATTTTTCGGGTATTGTCCGATCGGTAAGACACCGGTCGCAGGCAGTCGCGCGAGTCGCCGACAATCAGACCGGAATGCCCGCACATCCCCGGTGCGATTTTGGTATCGACGCCAGCGGCGGGAACCATTACAGGACCACCGCCGTCGCCGACTGCCTTCCCCGGCCCACTTCCGCCGCTGGTCCCCCGGTCACGCGGCTTTCACCGCGCTTGTGGTACTACACAGTCGTCCGTCTACTGACAGAGCGTCGCTTCGCCATTTCGCTCTCGCTTATAGGCCTGCTGACCCCAGTGCCGCCCGGAGACCCTGCCAGTCCTCCTGAGGTCACGCATTGTTCTTCCGTACCGTGCAGTCTGCACACACCTTGGTGCGCTGGGTGAATGAGAACGCCTTCGCCTTCATAGTGCAGGCTCGGCCTTGCCCCACCTTTGGCCGACCAGTTCATCATCGGGGTAGCCCCAATCGATTACAGCCCGGTACTTCTCCTCCTGCCCTTCGGATTCCACCTCGCCGTGGACACCCTGCCCTCCGGGGAACTGCTGGCTGATGGCTTCAGGTTCCCTTTCGCTTGTATCCGGCTTTCGCTTTCGTGCCCGTTTAAGCTTCTCCATACCTTTCACCTTCTCCGGCCCGGGAGGCATTACCCCCGCGTTCGG
>JBDUEM010000029.1:0-41866 GCA_040002435.1 Bryobacteraceae bacterium | reverse complement strand
CCCATTTGGGGCATTACGACGTCAATCATTGAATCCCTTCCATGGCCAGTGCCGGTTGCAGCATCCGGCATGCAAATTGAATAGAAAACTGTTCAGTGAGTGCGGCCGAAACCGCTTCGCGCGACGCTGTACATCCAAGCTCGCGCAGGGACGTGACGGGTTTGGTCAGCCCGCACGGCACTATGTATTGAAAATAGCTGAGATCGGTGGAGACATTCAAGGCGAAACCGTGAGAAGTTACCCAGCGGCTGATATGAATGCCGATGGCAGCAATCTTTTTGCCATCCACCCAGACGCCCGTGTTGCCCGCAGAGCGTTCGCCGTTGATGCTGAACTGCTGTAACGTGTCGATGATCACCTGTTCCAGTGTACGCACGTACGCAACGACGTCCCGCTTCCAGTCCCGCAGATCGATAATCGGATAGCCGACAATTTGTCCAGGGCCGTGATAGGTGATGTCGCCGCCCCGGTTCGTATGGTGAAACTCAATCCCCGCGCCGCGAAGGTGATCTTCTCGGGCAAGCAGATTTTCCAGGTGTCCGTTCCGCCCCAGCGTGATGACGTGAGGATGTTCAACAAACAGCAGCTGGTCGCAGATTTCTCCGCGTTTCCGCTGTTCAGCGAGCCGGTGCTGCATCTCGAACGCTTCGGCATAGCCGACTCGCCCGAGGTGCCGCACTTCGCAAGTGGATAAACCGGGCATCAATTTCTGAATCAGATGTTGATTGCGAGTCCGTAAACGTTGTTGAAAGCCTCACCTAACGCTTCATAGAGCGTCGGATGCGCGTGGATCGTGTTCATCATAGTCTCGACCGTGGCCTCGGCCTCCATCGCCGCCACCGCTTCGGAAATCAGTTCGAACGCCTGCGGTCCGATAATGTGGACCCCAAGAATTTCGCCGTATTTTTGATCCGCCACAACTTTCACAAATCCGTCGTGATGGCCCAGAATGGTCGCCTTGCTGTTTGCCAGGAACGGGAACTTGCCCACCTTCACCTGGTAGCCCTGCGCCTTTGCCTGCGCCTCCGTCATACCGACGCTGCCAATTCCCGGTTCGGTGTAGGTCGCCCCCGGAATCCGGTTCCGGTTGATAGGCGTAGCCGGCCGGCCAGTCATGTGATTGAGGGCAACCATGCCCTCCATGGCGGCCACGTGCGCCAGCTGCGGTGTCCCGGCAACAATGTCGCCGATCGCGTAAACGTTTGGTTCGCCGGTTAGCTGATACGGATTTACTTTCACAAACCCGCGATCCAGCTCCACTTTGGTGCCTTCAATTCCGATGCCGTCCGTATTCGGCTTCCGCCCCACCGCGATCAGAAGAGCATCAAACTCCATGTCTTCCTTTTTGCTGTTGGCAAGTGTCACGGAGAGCTTCACGCCGCTTCCGGTTTTCTGAATATTTTCGGCCTTGGCGCCGGTTTCCACGCGGATACCCTGTTTCTTGAATACGCGCTCCAGTTCCTTTGAGACATCTTCATCTTCCACCGGAACCAGCCGCGGCAGCATTTCCAGGATTGTTACCTTCGATCCGAAGCGCGCAAAGATGGAGGCAAACTCCACGCCAACCGCACCCGCGCCGATAATGCCCAGCGTCTTTGGAATGGTGGTGAGATTCAAAATTTCGATGTTCGTGAGAATAAACTGCGGATCGGCCGTCAGTCCAGGAATCATGCGGGCCACGGAACCGGTCGCCAGCATCACGAACTTGGTGTCGAGCGTAGTTACTTTGCCATCGGCCGCTGTAACTTCCACCTTTCCGGGGCCTTTGTACTTCCCGACGCCCTTGATCCACTCAACCTTGTTCTTCTTCATCAGGCCTTCGACGCCTTTGGCGTGCTTGGCCACAATTTTGTTCTTCCGCTCGGAGATGGCGGGAAAGTCCAGCCGGGGGTTCTCGCAATGGATGCCCTCGTCGGCGGAGTGGGTGAAATAATCCCACACATCGGCAGAATGGAGAAGAGCTTTGGTGGGGATGCATCCCACATGCAGACACGTTCCGCCCAGCTTCGGATCTTTCTCGATGATGGCTGTTTTGAGGCCGTATTGGCCCGCGCGCACCGCTGCGGAGTAGCCGCCGGGGCCGCTACCAATAATTACCAGGTCATAGGACATTTGATTTCCTTATCTTAACATTCGATGCGGCACTTGCTCCAAAAGAAGCAGTCGCGCCCCGATGTCCCCTGGTGACTGAAAGGAAAGGGTTGAAGCTGGTTAAGATGCCTTTTCCATCAGACGGAATCCTGAGTCTTTACCCGCCGGCTCCGCCTCGGCCAGAACGCGGGCGACGGTACCGTATTCCACCAGTTGCTGCGGGGAGACCGAGATGCCGGCGGCCTTGGCGCGCGAACTGATTTGAGCCACGTGTCCCGAATTTCCGCCGAGATCCAGAATGTCGTCGTCCACGCCGACGCGTTCCAATCGAAGCACTTCAGCCCAGATCTGCGCCAGCGCCTTCTCAGTCGGCGTTCGCGGCGCCGTGTAGCCTCGTCCGCTCCAGTTCCGGTTGTCCGGCACAGGTAGTGCAGTTCGATCGAGTTGCCCGTCAGCTGTCAGCGGCAGCGCCTCCATCAACACGAAGGAAGGCGGGATACCAAGCCCCGGATGAGAATCCGCCAGAGAGTCCCGAAGTTCCCTCACCGTGATAGATCGATCGCGCGGCACCACGTAAGCGGTCAGCCGGCCGTCTCCAGCTTCGTCGTCCCGGACGATAACCATCACGTCCAGGACCGCGGCATTCCGGCGGAGTGCCAGTTCGATGTCCTTCGGATCAGAGAAATTCTCACGCGGTTCCTGCTGCCCCGCGAGCCTGCCTCGGTACTCGATCTCGCCACTGGGCAGCAATCTGGCCAGATCGCCCGTGCGGAAGAATCTGCCATGCGGTTTACCCGAATACGAATCGCGGAGAAAGTGTTCCCTGGTAAGGTCTTCCCGCCTCCAATAGCCCCGTGCGAGACCTGCACCGCCGATGCACAATTCACCCTCGATACCGATGGGGGCCGGGTTCAGGTTCCGGTCAAGAACATACACTTCTACGTCAGGAAGCGGCTGGCCGATCACGTTGGCGCTGCCGGCCCCCGCCTCTTCGGTTCCAATCGATTTGCAGGAGCAGTAAATCGTGCTCTCGGTTGCGCCATGCATGTAGACTACCTCGGTAGCGGAGTCCACCCATCGCTGCAGGTTGCCGATGGTGTTCGGCTCGCCGCTTACGATCACGAGTCTCAGGGGCAAGCCCGATTCCGCGGGCACAGCGTCCACCAGCTTGCGGAAGGCCGAGGGCGACTGATTCAGCACCGTGATGCCTTCCTCCTTCAGCAATCGGCTAAGTTCCTGCGGCTCGCCGGCAGCGTCCGCGGAAATCATCACCAGCCTGCTCCCATATAGAAGGCAGCCCCAGATTTCCCAGATGGAGGAGGCGGATGTAGCAGGGGAAGAGAGGCCCCATACGTCGGATGGTTCGAAGCAGAACCTTTCATCCGTTGCAGCAAAAAGGCGCGCAACATTTCGATGTGTAAACGCCGTCGCGTTGAGTTCACCACCTGTCGGCGGACCGTAAATCGCACCGAAGAGATGGTCCGGCAAAGCAGCAGGAGGCGGGTTTTGTTCATTCTCCTGCGCAATGAACGGCCAGTCTGCTTCCATACAGATCCCCTTGATTCCAGGGGCGGAGAAGTGCCTCAACAGAGCCAGTTGAGTGATCACGAACCGGCTCTGCGCGTGCTCCATCAGTTGCCTCAATCTTTCCGGCGGGGCGTCTGGATCGAGCGGCACGTATCCGCCGCCGGACTTCAAAATGCCGAGTAAACCCACCAACATATCTACACAACGTTCCATGCAGATGCCGACGGGCGTCTCCGGCCCGACGCCATATTTTCGTAGATAGCGGGCCAGCTGATTCGCCCTGCTGTTCAGATCGCCATAGGTGCATCGCTGGCCATCCATGGTGATGGCGATGGCACTCGGATTAGCGGCAACTTGCTCCTCAAACAATTCATGGATCACCCGCACATTCGGATATTCGCGGCTGGCTCTTTTCCAACCCGTCAGTACGGCCGCCGTCTCTTCGGCGTTCATCAGGGCGACGCGCTGAACACATTGCGACGGATCGGCTGATGCATTCACAAGGAACGACTCGAAATGGCTCAGCCAGCGGCGGATAGTGGATTCATCGAAGAGATCCGTGCGGTAGTCGCAATCTACAATGAGCCCGGCGGGAAGCGTGGTCACTTTCAGGAACAGGTCAAAATTAGCAACGGGCTGCGCTTCGACAGGCGCTCCGGACGTTGCCTGCTCCAGGTGGAACTGAACCTCCATCAAAGGTACGCGGCTTTCGTCCGCGAAGAGGTCCAACTTACGGGCTAGTTTGTCGTAAGAATAGGCATCGTGGTTACAAGCGTCCACCAGAGGTCGTTTAGTCTGATTCAGAAACTGCTCCACCGTCGTGGAGGTGTCGCTTCGCGCCAGCAGCGGTAGAACATTGGCTACGCGGCCGCACGCCTGTGCGGCTACCGGAACCCCAATCACCGTGACGTCGCGGCCTGCCAGACGCTGCAACGTGGCGTGGAATCCGCTTAGCAGGGTAACGAAGAGTGTACAGCCATGGTTGCGTCCCAGGCATTCGATGCGATGCGCATTCTCCTCCGAAACGAAGGTGCGGCATGTGGCCGTGTGGAATGGCCGGCCTGTAAGCCGGGGACGATCGGTTGGCAGATCGAACGGTGCCGGGAGTTGCCGGAATTGAGCCAGCCAGTACGCTTCCACTCTTTCTGCTTCGGCCTTCGCCCTCTCATGCTCAGCGACGATTTCGTCCCCGGCGGAATCTGCCGCCCAAGGGGCATCCCCCGGGGTAGACAGGACCAGTACATGCTCATCGCGTTGCAGTCGCAGCAACGTAATGCGCAGCGGAGCTTCGCCGGCAACAAAAGGCATTCTGGAAGCTTCCAGCGTGTATTGCTGCCAGGATTCCGCGCGTTCAGCCGGTTCCAGCGCCGAAAGATCAACAATCGGGACGACAGCTTCGCACGCCGGTGTCAGGCGGCGGGCGCACACCGCGAACACCGCGTTCCGCAGAGTGGGAATATCCAATTCGCCGGGAAGAGGCACATTTGAGATTTGATTGAGCGCACCAGGCGAGTCCCCCCCGCTGCTTGCGGCCTGCGAACTACCCCCTTGCGTCACAACCGGTGAGTCGGGATCTGGAAGCGCAGCCTTTTCCGGTGGCGGCGGAAACAAGCCGCCCTCCACCATTTCCCGGATACTGTGGCGGAAGATCTCGACAATATTTTTCACGTCGCTCTCCGTATGAGCGGTCGTAAGAAAGCAGGGATAGCCTTCCAGAATGTAAAGGCCGTTCGCGCGCAGATGATAGAAGAAGAGTGGCGCGAGCGGCTCGCCGGCGGGAAACTGGAAGTAGAAAATGCTTCCGAAGGACTCGACACGGGATGGCAGCCCAGCTTCTTTGAAACAAGTGTTCAGCTCCGCGACCAGTCTGCCGGTCTTCGCGTTCAGGCGCTCCTGCAACTCCGGGCCCTGCTCCTGCAAATGATCCAACACGGCCTCGGCGGCGGCCAGTGCCAGAGGGTGCCGGACGAACGTTCCTCCGAAGAACGTGATGCCGTCATCGGGCGAAGAGTCGTCTCCGAAGCTCCAGGCGCCTCCGTCCAGCGAGTCCATGAATTTGGCACTGCCGGCAAGTGCGCCGATGGGCAACCCGCCGCCAAGCACTTTTCCGTATGTCGCCAGGTCTGCCCGGATACCAAACAGAGCTTGCACCCCGCCCGAATGCACACGGAAGCCGGTGGTTCCTTCATCGAAGATGAGTGCCGCTCCGCACTGCGTGGTAACGTCCCGCAGTTGCTCGAGAAACTCTTTGGGCTGCAGCCCGGGATTGCGGCTCTGCACCGGCTCCACCAGCACGGCCGCCAGTTCCGCCCCGTTCTCCTGAATCCACTGCAATGACGATTCGGCCGCATACTCCAGCACCGTGACGTTTTGCAGATTCCGCGCAGGAATGCCCGACGATATAGGCGCCGTTCCTGACCCGGCGCCGCGCGCCAAAACCTCATCGAATATGCCGTGATAGGCGCCGGAAAACATCACGATTCGGGCGCGTCCGGTTACACTGCGCGCGACCCGGATTGCGGCCATCACAGCCTCCGATCCGGTGTTGCAGAAAGTCGCCCTTTCCATGCCCGTTATCTCACAGAGCATCGCCGCTACCTTACCTGCGATAGGCGACTGCGGGCCGATTTCAAATCCGCGGTCCAGTTGAGATCGAACGGCATTGACTACGAAGTCGGGCGCATGGCCGAATAAGGTCGGCCCAAAGCCGTTTACGATGTCGATATATTCATTGCCGTTCAGATCCCATAAGCGGGAACCGCGGGAGTGCTGGGTGACGATGGGATAAACCAGTTCCTTCCACGCAGTGCGAAATCCGGCGGCAGCGCGCGGGTCGGCCAGCCTGGCTCGGTATTGCTGCGTCAGATCCTTGGACTTTTTCGTCCGCGAAACATAGCGCGCGACGAAAGTGCCGAGGTAAGACTCCTGGGCAGGTGTCAGGCGTAGCGCAGGAGCCGGCTCGGGTTCTGGTTCTACGCCAAGCAAGCCGGCCGGGGAGATCTCCAGGATTCCAGTGGATTCCTGTGTAGGACCCGGCGCAGTTACGGCAGGACCTGCGGCGGGCAGCACTTCAGACAACGCTCCGCCGGCGCGCTGCAACACATCGAGCTGGCGGTTAATCAAAAGAGTCATTGCCTGCAACTGATCCGACAGGATGGTAGCGAGTGTGCCCGGTGCTGGCGCAGGCGGGGGAACAGGTTCCGGCGCAGCGCCCGGCGGTAGCGGCAGGAAGGTCTCGTCAAACTGATCCGCGGATATCGCAAGGCTGAGGTATTCAGTGAGGGCGGCAAGCGTCGACTGTTGATCGACGAGTTGCCCGAGAGCTACTTTGACTCCAAATTTCGCGGTAACGCCCTGGGCGGCTTTCGTTAGCGCGAGAGCGTCGTATCCCATGGCCCGAAACGTGGTTGCTGAATTGGATCCCGCGGGACTGATTCCCGAGGCACCCTCAAAGATTTCCGCCACTGCACATTGGATACGCGCTTTGCGTTTGGACTCTCCGTCCAAAGATGCTTCCGGCGTCATCTGATCTTCTCCTGTCGGTTCGATTTGCTCCGGTTCTACTTCCGTGTTCTCGTGCTCCGTGCCGCCGGGGACCTCCGCAGGTCCTGCGTCCTCTGCGAAGGGCTCTGTGCCATCCAGCCAGTACCTCTTTCGTTCAAACGGATAAGTAGGCAGATGGACACGTTGACGGCGTTCGGAGGAATAGACCCCTGCCCAATCGATCCGGCTGCCCGCCAGCCACAGACGCCCCAACGTCTCCAGGGTTCCTCCGGAACTGGAGCCGCCGGAATCGGCACCCGGCAGGGACGCAAGGATCAGATGCTCGCCGGAGCTTCTGATGTTTTGACGGGCAAGACTCGTCAGTTCGTCTCCTCCTCCAACCTCAAGCGTGGCCCGTATCCCGTTGCGTACGAGAGTTTGGATGGCAGTCGAAAACAGAACGGGTTGTCGTAGTTGACGTCCCCAGTATTCCGGATCCGTAGCATCCGCTGCACTGATCCACTCACCGCTGACCCCGGAGACGTAGGGCAGGGACGGCGCGGATAGCTTAACCGACCGCACATACCTGACATAGGGTTCGATAATCGGGTCCAGCATGGCCGAATGAAATGCGTGCGAGGTTGCTACTCTCTTGCAGGACGCACCGTCGCCCGCCAGCTCCTGCGCCAGCCGTTCGATCGCCTCCGGGGGACCCGAGACCCTGCAATGATTTGGTCCATCGATAGCCGCGATCGACAACGCGCCTTCCAGCCGCGAAAGTAGCGCATGCGCGGGCAATCGCACCGACAGCACTTCTCCGGCGGGAAGCTCATGCATCATGCGCCCGCGCACTGCCGCCAGCATCAACGAGTCTTCCAGTGAGAACACCCCAGCCAGGCACGCCGCAACGTATTCACCAGCGCCGTGGCCAATCATCGCCGCAGGCGTGATTCCCCACCGCATCCAGAGGCGTGCCAGCGAATACTCCAGCGCGAAAATTGCGGGGTGCGCCAGATTGGTTTGATTCAGCAGTTGGGCCGCCCTGCCTTTATACGATTCCAGCGGATAAAGTATGTCGGTCAGGTGCAGGTCGAGATGGGGGCGCAGAATCTCCGTGCAGCGGTCCATTTCCTCACGGAATCGGGCTTCGGTCCGGTATAGCTCATAGCCCATGTGAACCTGCTGGGAACCTTGTCCCGGGAATAGAAATCCGACCGAAGGCGGCGTATCCGCAGCCGTGCCGTTGAGAAGCCGGCCGGGTTGCCGCACGGAAAGCACTTGGATGGCATCAGCTTGGTCGCGGCACACGGCCATTCTTCGATGAGAAAAGGGATGCCTTCCAATCTGTAGCGTATAGGCGATATCCGCCATGCCCGCTGAAGTTCCCGGCAAAAACTCTGCGAGGTTGTGTGTGGCGCGCTCCAGCGCCGCCTCTGATTTCGCGGAAATCAGCACCAGGTGGGTGGCTCTCTCCGTCAACTCAGATACGCTCACCGGAGCCTCCTCCAGCACAACGTGGGCGTTGGTGCCGCCTTCCCCAAAGGCGCTGACTCCCGCGCGGCGCGGCGTGTGTCCACGGGTCCACTCGGAGAGTTCCGTGGTGACGTAGAACGGAGTGTTCTCCAGATCCAGGGCCGCATTCGGGCTCTGGAAATGAAGCAGCGGAGGCAGTTTCTTGTCCCGCAGCATCAGGCATACTTTGATCAATCCGGCCGCGCCTGCGGCGACATCCAGATGTCCGATGTTGGCTTTGACAGACCCCAGCGAGCACAGGTTCCGGCTATCCATACTGCGCCGGAAAAGCTTTTTGAGAGCGGCCACTTCCGTGGGATCCTCAAGAGGCGCGCCGGTCCCATGAGCCTCAATGTAGTTAATTGTCTCCGGCCTGGTGCCGGCGGCGGCAACAGCCTGAGTGAGCACGGCCGCCTGCCCCTCTACTCCCGGGGCCGTGAAATCTTCTTTCGGAGAACCGTCGTTGTTGACGGCCGATCCCCTGATGATGGCGTAAATCCGGTCCCCATCCTGGATAGCCTCCGATAGCCGTTTCAACAGCACAACCGCCGCCCCTGAACTGAAAACGGTCCCTTGGGCAGATGCGTCAAACGGTTTGCAGTGACCGTCGGGAGAAACAATCCCCTTGGGGTCGTACAAATAGCCGCGCTTCTGTGGAAATGTGATCGATACGCCGCCCGCCAGCGCCGCATCGCACTGATGGCTGAGCAGGCTTTGGCAAGCCTGCGAGATTGCCACAAGCGAGGTGGAATACCCACAACTAACCGCCAGGCTGGGACCCCTCAGGTTCAGCATGGTGGAGACGCGCGTAGCTAGGAAATCGGCTCTGTTGCCGGCCACGCTGCTGTAGTTTCCCACTTGGTACGCCGCCGTGTATTTCTGAATGAAATCGCGTGTCGTGCAGGCCTGCTGTAGAAAATAAGTGCTCGGACTGCTTCCCGCAAACACAGCGGCCATCTTAGGAAACGTGAGTGGATCGTAGCCGGCATTTTCGAATGCTTCCCAGCAGCATTCCAAAAAGATGCGGTGCTGCGGATCGGTGATCTCTGCTTCCTTCGCCGCCATGCCGAAAAATGCAGCGTCGAATTGGTCCGCATCGGCGACGATGCCTCTCGCTCTGACGTAGTCGGGCGAAGCGGAGTGTGCAGCCGCCTCGAGAACCTCCAACTCCTCCACGGAAAGTTGCGAAATGGATTCCACTCCATTTTGCAGATTTCGCCAGAACTCCTCGACGCCGCCGGCTCCCGGAAAGCGTCCGGACATTCCGATGACGGCGACCGCGTCCGTTACGGGCATCTTCACCACCGCCATATCGCCGATCCTCTGCCAGGTGCGATCAGGCGCAACAGCATACTCCATGGCAAGGCCTCGCGCGGACCTGTGGCGAATTCATCATTCGGACTTTGAGTTGGCCAGACGTAGTTCTCGCTCCTCAGTTTTCAGTACTCACCCGGCACCCGCAAACGCAGCTTGTAGTGGGGAATTTTGATCACGAAAATAATTCGTGACGTACGGCAAATATAGGGAGAATATGGGGGACTGTCAAGAACCAGAGGGACCAGTAGATCTGTTGCAAATATTAGATAGTACTGCTGCGAGTAATCGCTGCCATTGGGGGATAACCGATGGTGGTCTCGTTTCCCGGATCAGGGTAAAACCGGTCCACGATTGCGAAACTTTTTGGGCCGCCCGTCCGTACCGCCGCCGGGCGTACTAACCGTACTTTTGTCATGCGGAGGATACCTGATGGTCGCCTGAATGGCGTCCGATTGCCCTCGATCAGACGGAGACAGGCGGACTCGTCAGGCAGAACACGCGGTTGGTCTCATGGCCGGTACTGTTACTGACACGTGTGTAGTCCTCTCCTGACGTACGGGCGTACCCAGCGTGAGCCGAAATGCCGGGTCTTTTCCGCTATCCCTGATTGAGAACAACCAGTGAAGAGGAGATTTGTCATGAAAACGAAGTTCGCGGGATACGCCCTGTTGCTCTTCCCGCTCACGCTTAGCGCGGCGAAGCTGGACCAAAATCTGGACCCCGCCTTAGTATCCGCCGTGGAAAGGCACGACCTCAAGCAGGCCGAAGCCCTTCTCAGCAGGGGAGCCGACCCCAACGCGAAGACTCCGGAAGGTTCGTCCGTCCTGGCAGTTGCCGCCCTAAACGGAGATGAGGACACGGTCCGTATGCTGATCCGCCGCGGAGCAAATGTCAACGCGGCTTCACCAACCGGACGGACGCCGCTTCTGATCGCCGCGTCGGTCGATGGGTCCTATAAGACGGTAAAGCTTCTCCTCGATAAGGGTGCTGCCGTGAATGCCAAAGATAAAACGGAAGGCATGCCGCTGGTCCCCGTGGGCGGAGGGGGAGAAACTCCGCTGATGAATGCGGCCAAGAACAAAGACAGCCGGTCTTTGCAGTTGTTGCTGGAACGGGGAGCTGATGTCAACGCGAAAGACCATACGGGCGGTACCGCACTCACCGCCGCGGCCCTGTTTGGAAATGCGCCGGCTGTGAAGCTGTTGCTGGAACATGGGGCCGAGGTGAACACCGCGATGAGATCCGGGATGACTCCGCTGAGCATGGCTGCCATCCGCAACGATGCAGAGATTGTGAAAATGCTTTTGGCTAAGGGCGCGGACCGGAATGCCACTGATGGCAGCGGCTCTACTCCATTGATGTGGGCCGCCTATTCTGAAACGGGAAAGACGGCCGTTCTGGAAACATTGCTCCAAGCAGGCGTGGAGGTCAACGCGAAAAATAAGATGGGGGAGACGGCTCTGACCTGGGCCAGACGGAACGGCGAGACGGCCATCGTCTCCCGGCTTCGGGCGGCAGGCGCAGTCGATTCCGCCCCGGCTTCGGTGGCATCGCCCGCATATCACGAAAGGAAACTCCGGCCGGCAGTGGAAGCAGGCTTGGAAGTCCTGCAGAGAAGCGGACCGCAGTTCGTGAAGAAGTCCGGATGCGTTTCCTGTCATCATCAGGCTTCTGCTGCCATGGCTATCGGAATGGCGCGGGATCTGGGTTTTCAATTCAATGAGCAACTGGCAGTGCAGCAGCAGAAAGCGGTCATCGCGATGTTCAAACCGGCACGAACCATTCTGCTGGAGGCTAGCGACGTAGTTCCTGATATGCCGCTAACGGGCGGCTACAGCTTGCTCGGGCTTGCCGCCGAAAAGTATGCAGCCGACGGCGCCACGGATGCCATGGTCCGCAATATTGCCGCGAAACAAAACACCGATGGGAACTGGACAGGATGGTCCCCGCGCCCTCCCATCGAGTACGGCGATATCCGTTCGACGGTGGTCGCCTTACGCGCGCTGCAACTGTATGCGCCGGAGGGCCGCCGGTCTGAGTATGATTCCCGCATTGCGAGGGCAGGCAAATGGCTGTCGCGCGAGCAGCCGAACACTACCGAGGAGCGCATCATGCAATTGCTTGGCCTGGCATGGGCGAAGGCGCGGGCGACAGATGTGGCCAACGTTGCCGACAGGCTGCTGGCGGAACAGCGCGAAGATGGCGGTTGGGCGCAACTGGCGACGCTAGACAGTGACGCTTATGCTACCGGCAAAGCAGTGTTCGCCCTGCGCGAGGCCAAGGTGATCAGTATTTCTGACGAGGCCTACCGGCGCGGTGTCCGTTACCTCCTGCGGACACAGACAGAAGACGGATCGTGGCTGGTGAAGACCCGAGTCTTTCCTTTCCAGCCCCTCATCGATACGGGCTTTCCGCACGGAAGGAATCAATGGATCTCTGCCGCTGGAACCCGTTGGGCGGTGATGGCCCTCATGCTGGCCGAAGAGCCGGCCCATACGGCGGGATTGCGATGATGACAGCGACGGCTGCCGTATTTGTTTCGCCGTTGGGGATCTTCAGGCGGCTGGGCGCCCCGGTCGGCCAGCCGCCGTCTGCCCCGGCGTCCCGTCTAATCGGCAGCGTGATAAAACTGCTGGATGGCGAATGCCTTTTTCCTGCCGCTGACGAAGATTTGCCCCCGGAATTTGAGCTTCCCGTTGACCAGCAGATGGAGAGGTTTGTCTGCTGGATAGTCGAAGCTGAGGACATCGCCGCATGCCAGCATCATCATGTGTTCCACCTGAATTGTTGGGCCCTCCAGGCGCGCATCGATCGTAAGCTTTGCCGGTTTGATCAGTCGCAGGATCCGTGCGTGTTCGTCTTCCGTGACTTCGGTTTTCCGTACACTCCATTGCTGGTCGAACTTCTGCCGCAGCATTTTGATAATGATGGAAGGGATTCCGATGTTCATCATGCCCGAGTTTTCCCCGATGCGGACCTCCAGGCTGATGGCCACGAGCGCTTCATTGGGAGCCAGGATTTGCAACAAAGCCGGCTCGGTCTCATGCGTTTCAATAGAGAAATCGAGGTTGGTGACGCTGTGCCACGCGCTTTTCAAATTCTGCAGTACGATACGCAGTAAACCATCAAGAATGCTCTGCTCAATTTCCGTAATCTCCCTGGTGATCTTCGCCGAAACCTTCCCGTTGCCGCCGAGCAGCATCTCCAGGACCGGAAAGACCAGTGCCGGATTCAGCTCGAGCACCGCATTGCCTTCAAACGGCCTCATGCCGAGCGAAGCCATACAGGTGGGCGAAGGAAGGCACTGGGAAAATTCCTTGAAGGAAATCTGCTCCACTGACACCAGGTTGACGATCACATAGGCACGAAGATAGGCCGAGAGACTCGAGGCGAGACTCCGCGCGAAGTTTTCATGCAGCAGGTGGATGGCTCGAAGCTGGTCCTTCGCGATTCTATCCGGACGCCGGAAATCGTACGGTTGGGTTCGTTTCGCAGGATCGTCGTCCACCCCGCCCGTCATGTTACGGAATACTGCGTCGATTTCTTCCTGCGATAAAACTCGATCAAGGGACATCGGTGTGCTCCTGGATAGGACGGCGGAGAGCGGCCCCGCAGCCAGCCTGCCGGGCTGGCGCTATAGCTTTCCATCGGTAACTCTTCAGCGCTTCTGTATTCGGATTCCTCTGATTGCTAACCTGTAATCAGTGCGCACTTTTGCCATCAAGACTTTCGGCTGCCGGGCTTCGCAGGCCGACGGCGCGGCGCTGGAGTCCCTGTTGGCTAACAATGGCTTTGCCGCGGACTCAAACGAACCCGATTTCTTCATCTTGAATACATGCACCGTCACTTCTGCCGCTGATGAAGAAGTGCGGCAAACCGTGCGAAAAGTGCACAGGGAAAATCCTAATACGCGGATCGTCGTCACGGGATGCTACGCGCAGCGCGCGCCGGAGGAGATCGCCTCGCTTTCCGGCGTCTCCCTGGTAATCGGCAACTCACACAAGACGCAGCTCGCAGAACTGTTGGCAGATCCCTCTGCGGACTTTCATGGCGAAGTGCATGTGGGGGATATCTTCGCGCAGCACGAATTCCTCGCATCCCCGGTAGAGGCCGCCGGCATCGACCGGTCGCGCCCGAACCTGAAGATCCAGGACGGCTGCAACAACCGCTGTTCCTTTTGCATCATCCCGTTCGTACGTGGACGAAGCCGCAGCGCGCCGGTCCAACAGATTGTAGAGCAGGTTCGGGATTTGAGCGCCCGCTACCGCGAAGTCGTCTTGACCGGAATCAACCTGGGGCGCTGGGGGCGCGAGCCGGGCAGCAGCCTGCGGCTGGCAGACCTGCTGCGGATTCTTCTGGAGCAAACGGAGATCGGGCGGCTGCGGCTGAGTTCCGTGGAACCCATGGATTTCTCGGACTCATTGCTGCGCCTGATGGCCGATTCGCAGCGCATCGCCAGGCATGTCCACGCGCCGCTGCAATCTGGGTCTGACACTGTTCTGCGCAGGATGCATCGCAAGTACCGCCCTCATCACTATGAGGATCGGATCTGGAAAGCTCGCGAATGGATGCCGGACGCGGCCATCGGCGCGGACGTCATGGTGGGATTTCCGGGCGAGACCGACGCGGAGTTTGAGCAAACACGTTCCTTCATCGAGAAACTGCCCTTCACCTACCTCCACATTTTTCCTTACTCGGAAAGACCCGGAACCCCGGCCGCGGCCCGCCAGGACCAGGTCCCGCCCATGGTCCGCCGCCAGCGGGGACGAATTCTCAAAGATCTGGCACTCGCGAAAAACGCGGCATTCCGGCGATCCATGTTGAACCGCACGCTGCCCGCGGTGACCCTCCAGAATCCGGCTTTCGCCATGACGACGAACTACCTGAAAGTGGAGCTGACGAGCCCACATGAGCCGCGCGAGCTGATTGAAGTAGCGATCGGCGGTGTTAGCGAAAGCGGCCTCTGCGAGCGCGCCGCATTCCCCATCTTCTGAAACAGGTGTTCTGAATCAGTCGAGCCGGATATATAGCCGCTTGTTGATCTTGCCCTTGTTCTCCGTCCGGAAAATCGAGAGCCTGCCCACTTCGGCTGTGGAAGCCACATGGGTACCACCGCATGCCTGCGCGTCGAACCCTTCTATCTCCACCACGCGTACCCGTCCGTTCACTACCGGCGGCTTCACTTCCAGCGTCCGCAGCAGATCCTTCCGATTCCGGAATTCGTCCTCGGCCAGGTAGTAAGACCGCAGCGGATGATTGACGTTCAAGATGCCATTGACCTTAGCCTCGAGTTCGGCGCACATCGCCGCCGAGAACCCCTCGAGCTTGAAGTCGATTCGGGAATACTCCGCGCCAATCTGCACGCCGGTGATCCAGCCGGCGTAATCGCGTAGCGCGATGGTGTTCAGTACGTGCAGCACCGTGTGATGCCGCATCAACGACAGCCGCCGTGCGCTATTGAGGTTCAGTTTCACCTGTTGCCCCACGATGCCGGCAGGGGCGGCAGACGGAATCAAATGCCAGAAGACATCTTCGTCATCCACACGCACCGCTACGACATTCAGCACCTCACCGTCTGCCAGTGTGACGGTTCCTTCGTCGGCCGGCTGCCCGCCTCCGCCTGGGTAGAAGCAAGTCCGGTCGAAAGCCAGTGCGCCGTCCTGTGCCCCGATAATGGCGGCGTCGGCCGCAAAGCAATGATCGTCATGCCAGTAGAGGCGCTCTGTAGGCTGGAGCTGCATCGATCCAATATAGCTGGAACCGCTTTCGCCGGGCATCGCGTCCAATTAGAATCGAGCTATGGGTGTTTTGTCGATTGTTCTGTTGAATGTTCTGCTGGTTTGCGCCTCGCCCGCCTACAGCCAGAATACGCGCGCAAGGAAGCCCGCTGCCGCCAAACCCTCGGCGGAGAAGGCTGCCGCTACCCCTGAGCCGTCCGCAAATGCATGGCCCATAGGCAGCCTCCAGGTGGAAGGCAACAAAATTTATTCGAACGAGCAGATCCTCACCGCTGCGGGCCTGAAACTGGGACAGCTTGCCGGCAAGGATGAATTCGAGGCCGCCCGGGACCGCATTATTGCCACCGGCGCCTTTGAATCGGTGGGCTATCGCTTCGGGCCATCCTCCAGCGGTACAAAGGAGTTCGCCGCCTCTTTCCAGGTCATCGAAATCGCGCAGGTCTTCGCCTTCCGGTTTGAATCGCTTACCGTGGGCGAAGCGGAACTGCGAGATTTCCTGAAGCGGAAAGAGCCTCTCTTCGACAGGACAATTCCCGGAACGAAGGAAGTGTTAGCCAGGGTGTCGAAGGAAGCCGAGGAGTTCGTAGCAAAGTCCGGCCATCCGGAAGGCATCGCCGCGAAGTTGATGGGTGAGCGTGGCAAGGAACTTACTGTCGTATTCGGCCCCACCACGCTACCCTCCGTGGCCGAGGTTAAGTTTGCAGGCAATGAAGTGATCTCCAAACAGACCCTGCAAATGACAATCGCGGGAGTAGCTGTCGGTGCCGTCTATTCGGAAGCCCGTTTTCAGCAGATACTCGACAACACGATTCGCCCGCTGTATGAAGCGAAGGGCAAAATCCGCGTGAAGTTCCCCAAACTAAACACCGAGAAAGCGAAGGACGTGGATGGCCTGATCGTAACCGTGACGGTCGTCGAAGGTCCCACCTACAAATTGGGAGCTGTGACGCTGACCGGTGCGCCCTCTGCCGCCACCCTGGTGAAGGAGGCGAAGTTCAAGACCGGCGAGCCTGCTAACTTTACCGAAATCGACGAGGCCGCCGACCGCATTCGCACCATGGTCCGGCACGGCGGATATCTGCTGGTGAAATCCGAAACCGAACGCAAGATCGATGACAAGGAGAACAAGGTCGACCTGGTCATCCATGTGGAGCGCGGTGCGATGTATACGTTCGGCAAGCTGAGCATTGAAGGACTCGACATCATAGGCGAACCCCAGATACGCAAGCTCTGGATAATGAAGCCGGGCGCTCCGTTTGACGGCGAGTATCCTGCGCTCTTTCTCAGCCGCTTGAAAGAAGGCGGATACTTCGACAATCTGGGAAAGACTAAGTCGAACCTGGATATCGACGAAAAGAACAGGATTGTCGACGTCAAGCTGCTCTTCGCATCCGACGGCAAGGCGCCGCCCGCCATCGGCCCGGAGCGGGATGAGCAGGAGAAACGCGAGCGGCGGAAACAGCAACAGCAGTGGTAGCCACCAGCGCCACTCGCCGCTAGCGGAATTCCCGACCTCGCGAACAGGTCCAGGCACAGCAGCCGACATGCCTCAGTCATCCGGCCAGCGGGCAAGCCCGGCAGCCAAGCCGCCGATCGGTAACATCGCAACGCCCCTGCACAACAGCTAGGCGGCCAGAAAGACAACCCAGGAAGCACGAAAGTCTCTGGCGCGGCGGTCGGAGAATTTGAACGTTCAGGGTACCTTCAGCCTCTGGAAGCCGCAGTGACTTCTTACCCTCGTGATAGCATGGGTGGTTGTCAGGCCTCGGGCTTCGTGCAACGGGCGGCTGCAAACCCCGCCAGGTCCGGAAGGAAGCAACGGTAGTGGTTCAGCCTGTGTGCCGCGGATCACCCGAGGTCTGGCAATTTCCCATCCATGTACCAGGTCATCGCCCGTAAATACCGTCCCGCAACCTTTGCCGAGTTAGTGAGCCAGGAGCATGTCCGGACTACTCTGGAAAACGCCATTACCCAGAGAAGGATCGCCCACGGCTATATTCTGTGCGGCCAACGCGGTACGGGCAAGACTACGGTTGCGAGAATCATGGCGCGCTGCCTGAATTGTGTGAACGGCCCAACGCCGAATCCCTGCGGAGTCTGCGCAAGTTGCCTGGAAGTAACCGCAGGCAACAGTGTGGACGTGATCGAAATCGATGCAGCCTCTAATCGCGGTATCAACGAGATGCGAGAGCTGCGTGAGAATGTCCGCTACCGGCCGGCGCGTGATCGCTATAAGGTTTTTATCGTAGACGAAGCGCACCAGATCACCACCGAGGCGTTCAACGCATTGTTGAAAACGCTGGAGGAGCCGCCCGAGTGGGTGGTCTTCATCCTCTGCACCACCGAAGTGCATAAGATCCCCACCACCATTGCATCGCGATGCCAGCAGTTCAGTTTCCGGTCGGTAGACTTCGGCGAACTTGTGGCCCGCATGCAATGGATTTGCGATCAGGAAGGCATCACCACAGACGAAGAGACGCTGGCGGTCCTGGCGCAGGCCGGAGAAGGCAGTGTCCGGGATTCGCTCTCCGCGCTGGACCAGGCGATTGCCTGCTGCGGCACCACCCTCCACGCCGACGAACTGCGTGGGTTGTTGGGCATGTTCTCGCTGGATTCGCTGCAGATGGTTTCCGCGGCGCTACAGCAGGGCGACTCGCAGAAAATGCTCGAAGTGGTACAGGAACTCGACCGTAATGGCCTGAACCTGCAACACTTCTGCCGCGAGCTGGCGCGGTATTTCCGCAATCTGCTCGTCGCCAGGATTGCGGGCAAAGAAACAAAGCTGATCGGTGCGTCGGCGGCGGAGCAGGTGCGCATGCGCGAAACGGCCGCCGGATTTTCAGAAGAAGACCTCACGCGCTATCTGCAAGTGACGTTGGATGTGTTCAAGGACCTGCAGTCTTCGCTGCAGCCAAGATTGCATCTCGAAATCGGGTTGTTGAAGCTGGTCCACGTGGGAAAGCTTCTGCCCATCGAGCAGGCCTTAGCCGGATTGTCCGGTTCCGCTGCCAGGTTGCCCGCCCCGGCCCCCGCGGTGGCCCGGCAGGCTGCCGCACCGCCCCCGCCCGCGAGGACGGGCCCTTCGCCGTTCGCAGCGGACAGTTTGCGCAAAGCTGCGGTGACGCCGCCAGCCAAGCCGCCTGCTGCTCCTGCTCCTGCCCCTGCCAAGGCCCCGGCAGCACCCGAGCCCGCCGCTGCAGCGCCCGCCAATGGTGATTTGAAGGAAAAGCTGCAAAACGCATTAGCCGACCTGAACATGCCCTTTACAGCGGATGCGCTGGAGCATTCCCAGGTCACCGCCGAGGGAGACGGGATTACGTTCCTCACACCCAAGGAATATTCCCTTTCCATGACCGAAGCAGACATGCGGAAGGCCATCCAGCACGCCTTGGGCAAGCCGATGCGCGTGAAAATTACCTTCGGGCAGCCCGTTTTGAGCGATGCGCCCGCCGCTCCCAAGGCGAAGGCTCCTGTGGGCGAGGAAGAAGTTTCCCAGCGAGCCTTGTCTCATCCGGAAGTACAAAAATTTCAAGAACTCTTCCCCGATGCCCAGGTGCGGGCAGTAAGGAATTTGAAGGAGTAGAACAATGAAACTACCCGGCAACATGCAGAACATGATGAAGCAGGCGCAACAGATGCAGCAGAAACTGCAGGAAGAGATTGCGCTCATACGCGTGGAAGCATCCGCCGGCGGCGGAATGGTCACCGTGAAGATGGATGGCCAGAAGAACGTTCTGGCCGTGAAAATCGATCCGGAAGTTGCCGGTGACGTCGAGATGCTGCAGGACATGGTGATGGCAGCCTTCAACGAAGCGCACAAGAAAGTGGAAGCCGAATCCCAGCAAAAGATGGGCGGGATGCTGGGCGGAATGGGATTGCCTCCGGGAATGTTCTAGGCTATGCCGGATTTCGCGGAGCCGTTAGCCCGGTTAATACAGGAAGTGAAGAGGTTGCCGGGCATCGGCCAGAAGTCGGCGCAGCGCATCGCGTTCTACATCCTGCGGTCCAGCCGTGAAGATGTGGAGCGGCTATCCCAGGCGCTTTTCGATGTTAAAGACAACCTGGGAATGTGCGCGGAATGCAATAACATCAGCGATGCGGAGCTTTGTCTCTACTGCCGCGACAATTCCCGTGATCCGGCGGTGATCTGCGTCGTCGAGGAATCGCACAACATTCTCCCGATTGAGACCACGCGCCAGTTCCAGGGCCTTTATCATGTGCTGAACGGGTCCATTTCTCCACTGCGCGGTATCGGCCCCGAACAATTGAAGATCAAGGGCCTGATTGGCCGCATTGACGGCGGGCTGGCGAAAGAAATCATCCTAGCTACCAATCCCACAGTGGAGGGCGAGGCCACCGCCAGCTACCTGTCCCGTTTGCTGAAACCACTTGGCGTGAAGGTAACCCGGATCGCCATGGGAATTCCCGTCGGTAGCGACCTCGAATTTGCCGATGAGGTCACTATGATGAAGTCGCTGGAAAACCGGCGCGAGCTCTGAAGAGCCGGACCAGCCATTGCGGTTGCATGGTGCGGTGGACTTTGAAAATATCGAAGACCTGCTCGTAGTCGTCCACCACCAGGGTTAGCCCGTCTACCAACAGGCCGCGATACAGCCGCGTGCCGGTGATGTGGTCCAACGGGATTTGATGGGTTCGCGTTCGGAACAGGCGCTTCGTGGTAAAAACATACCCATCCGGCTCCCGGCACAAACTACCAACGGAATTGTTGAGGCCCTTCACTCCGCGCCCCGCCGAGCACCTCACGCATTCTGCTGACCCCTGCTCAGGGGGCAGCGAGAAGAACTTAGAAAACAGTGAGCCGATTGCAATGCACTCCACGCGGAGGCTCCGGAAAATCGCAGGCGAGAACCAGGCGAACAGGACTACGAATAACGCCATGGATCCAAGGGCGAAGTCGCGGTGCTTAATCAACATCCAGAATGCCACCGGGACGAAGATATCCCCGGCAA
The DNA here is from genome assembly GCA_040002435.1 of Bryobacteraceae bacterium. Taxonomy (GTDB): domain Bacteria; phylum Acidobacteriota; class Terriglobia; order Bryobacterales; family Bryobacteraceae; genus JANXXV01. Next base: position 21,228 of record JBDUEM010000029.1, on the reverse strand, counting down.
GGCTCAGCCCAAAATTAGTGAAGGGCTCCGGCGAGTGGTTGGCAAATAACCGGGTTGCCGCTTTTGTCGAATGTCCCGTGAAGGCCACTCCCCCGCACAGTAGCGCAATCACGGTGCGTGTGACCGGATCTTCAGAGCTCGCCGCGGTGGCGCCCAGCAGAATCGCTCCCGCCGGCCTGATCACCGTATGAATGGAGTCCCAGAGACTGTCAAACCAGGGAACCTTGTCGGCAAGGAATTCGAACGTCGCCGCAGCGGCCGCCGCAGAGAGGATCCAGCGGTTGCTCAGAACGGACAGACCAGAAAAGGAGGGCGGGAGCGAAATCCAGTGAAACCTAACGACCAGCCCAACGATCAGAACTGTAGCGTACAATCTAAGGCCCGCCAGGAAGCCGAGGCCAAGGGTGGATCCGAGCAGATCCACGGTATTCATACCCAAATAGTAGCAAAGGAAGCCAGTTTGTTGGTGTTTTGAGCCCCACCCCCTAAGAAATATTGATGCATTCGGAATTCTCATTAGTAATGTTAATGATTGTGGAATGTGAAGGCCCAAATAGCATCTCCTAGGGTAAGTAGCTTAGTTTGTCCGAGGTCCGCGCACTTAGATTCGCACAAGGATTTACTCAGGAATCTCCTGGGAAGACCTGAACGAGCAGGATGCTGATAGTTCAAACGGATTCGGATGGTTGTACCCGGAGGAAAAAAGAGTGAAGAACAAAATTTCGTTTGCGGCAGTTGCAGTAGTGTTAACGGGTTTGGCTATCGCGCCACAACCTTGTAGCGCTACGGCTATCACGTTTGACTTGAAGAACGTGAAGTGGGACTTTGGAACCACCACAGAGTCTTTTGACGTGCAGATGCTGGGCGCGCGTGGCAACCTGACATTTGCGTTGACACCTGTAGCATCGGCCTACCCTATCGCAGTTTCGACGGCGTATACGGCAATTGAAAAGACGTTAGTGATTAATGTTCCCGATCAGCCAACCCGGCAGATTCTGAGCATACAGGCAGACCTACACTTTAACGGTGGGCTACTGGACGTAACAGTCAATACGATCGAAGTCCGGAGCTTCTCTTCGGATCTCAGTGCTACGCCTGGGCTCCAGGGTATCCAGACGTTCTTTGTGGGCGCCGATCCCCGATCCGATTCCATGAAGCTGGCCCAGTGGAGCCGTTATCAAAATCTGACGCAGACAGTAAGCTCCTATCACTTCAACTTCACCGACGACAATAAGTTGTTCAGTCCGCTTACGGTGATTCCCGCGGGGTTCTTAGTCCCGGTTGATACCAGCCAATCGTCCGGCGGCGGTGGTGGCGGATTGAATTTTGACGTTTCCGCTGACGCACCGGAACCGGGGAGTATCGGTCTGGCATTATCGGGATTAGGCGCGTTACTTTTCTATCGCCGGAAACGAACGTAGTCTGGTCTCTACTCGTTAGGCGTTGGGGCTGCGGAGAGAATTCGGAATTGTCCGGACGGGTCCGCGCTCACCGCGATACACGGCGCTGGAAGTTTGGTCACATATCGCCGTGATGCGTTCCTCACCTCAATGTGCTTGAATCGGTAACCGGGATCAGATCGCAATAGCAATACCTGAATAGGGTATTCGATCTGATTCCTGTTACCGTCAATTCCCACCGTTCTACATCCCGTTCCTTTCACCGCAGCAACCACATCCAGATACGATTTCTTGTTATTCCACAACGTAAGGTCAGCAAAATACTGGCTTTCGCGGGACGTCAGGAAGATGGAGTTCGGTCCAGTAAGAGGCCGCACCCAGTTTTGCAGCACAGGCAGGCGTGCGCCGCCCAGCAGAAACAGGCAGACGGCGGCCTGCAACACAGCGGACGGAATGGCCTGCAGTGCGATACCTGCGGCCGGCGCGCTGGCGACAAATAGCGGAAGCAAGAGCCGGGCTTGGAACGGCTGCCATTTGAGATAGAAACAGAAGAGCGCAAATCCCGCGGCCGCCGCTGGAATCAGCCAGGCTGCCCGGGTTCGCTTCCACAACAGAAAAGGCGCCGCTGCGGCGAGCAACAGCAGGTGCCAGAAGTTATTCGCGTTCGCCTCGTGATTGGAATTTCGCGGTGGTTCGTAGGTGCTCCCCGGCCATGTAGTGCCGGGATCGTTAGGGTCGATTCCAAGCACGTGGTGAAGGTACAGAACCGCTTGCCAAATTCTCCGGTTGTTCGCCTCACTTCTGAAACCCAACTGTTCCGAAGCATTCCGTGACAGATTTGATACCGTAGCGCGCCACCCAGGTTTTTCGTTCCGCCATCGGTAAACTCCGTCGCCCTGCGCCGAATCAAAGCCTAGCGGCGAACCGCTGAGGTCCAGGTTTCTTAAATAGAAAGGACCATTGATCAGCACCAGGCAGCCGCACACAATAGCGGCGAACCGCGGCAAATGCCGCCGTGCCTGCCAGATAAAAGCGGCTAGAAAGGGCGGGACAAACAGGTACGCGGTGCCCTTTGTAAACAGCGCCAGCCCGACCGCCAATCCCAGCAATAACAGATCGCTAAACCGCCGGCGGACTTCCCATTCCAGGCCCAGCCAGATGAGCGCCACCAGCCACAGGGCGAGTACGTAGTCGTTCTTTGCACCCGATGCCTGCAGAATGCCGTTGGGCAGCGTGGCGCAAAACAACCCGGCAAGGGCTTGCCCGCGAATTCCGGCGCTAAGCGAACGCGCAATCAGCGACACGCCGACGATACTGCCTGCGCTGGCCATCCACTGAACCAGGTTCACGAAGCTGTCGCCGCCCGACAGCAGATAAGTGTGAAGCATCACATACTCCGCCAGCGGCTGCAGCATGATCTGGTTGAGGTACGGTGTGGCAAAAAACGCGACGGAGTCCGCCTGTACCCAGTAGATGACCCTCGGGAGGTGGTAGGCCATCGCATCCGTGCTGTTAGGCGCGCTGACGACGGCTATGATCATCACTGTCACCGTGATGAGGAAAGACGCGGCGATGATTCCGGCGTTCAGCCAGCCCGGCCACTGCCAGCTCGCTCCTGCTGCTTGCCGCTTCCATCCTGTTGCCGCGGCCAAAGCAATCACCGCAGCCCAGGCATAGGCGATGAGGTGGATGGCATGGAACAAGCTTAGGGCTTCCGTCAGCATCACGGTGGCCGTACCGAAGGCCACCAGCGCTCGCAGAAGCGCGGCACGCCACCCACTGGAATCGGCAAACGCGTATGCCAGGGCGAGCAGCGCGGCCGGTAAAACAACGATCACTTCAACCTGGGGGTCGCCGGCCACGCGTAACGTGGATGGATGCCCATGATGGCCCGCTTGCACTGCTTGCAATAGAAGGTCGCGTCGCTGCCCGCCACGCGGCCATCGTATTCTTCATAGGTCACGAATTCGGGCAATTGCAGCCGCTGCCGCAGCGAAGGCTCATCGAATACGCAATCGCACGGAGCCCATAAGCCGAATTCCTCGCTGTAGGGATTGCGATCCGGCTCGCCCAGAGGAATCCTGGCTGCTTCCAATGCTAGTTCCAGCGATTCCAGATGCGGGCAGGTTTTCATAGGCTGTCATTCAGAATAGCCGCTGCGCCAGTCCGGTACAATGCACAACTGAGATGACGATTAAAGATCAAGAGTTCACCGACATTGCCACCCCCAGCGGTCCGATGCGCACCTATGTTCTGCGGCCCGCGGCGCCCGGACGCTATCCCGGAGTGCTACTGTACTCGGAGATATTCCAGGTCACCGGTCCCATCCGGCGCACCGCGGCGCTGCTCGCCGGACACGGCTACGTGGTGGCGGTGCCGGAAATCTATCACGAACTCGAAGCTCCCGGGACGGTCCTGGCCTACGACCAGGCGGGCGCTGATGTGGGAAACGCGCACAAGATCGCCAAAGAAATTTCCGCCTACGACAGCGATTCCCGGGCCGCACTCGATTTCCTCGCCTCGCACCCAAGCTGCACCGGGCGCCTGGGCGTGATGGGCATCTGCATTGGCGGCCACCTGGCATTCCGCGCCGCCATGAATCCGGACGTCCTGGCCGCTGCCTGCTTCTATGCCACAGACATTCACAAAGGCAGCCTCGGAAAGGGCATGCATGACAACTCGCTCGAGAGGGCCGCGGAGATCAAAGGAGAATTGCTCCACATCTTCGGACGGCAGGATCCACACGTCCCGCTGGAGGGACGCAATCTGATCCGCGCGCGCCTGGAAGAGGCTAATCTGCGTTTTCAATGGCACGAGGTGAACGGAGCACATGCCTTCCTGCGCGATGAAGGACCGCGCTACGATCCAGCCCTCGCCTATCAGTGCTACGGTCTGGTTTTCGAATTGTTTCACCGCCGTTTGGGGATAGGGGATCTGGCCTCTGAACCGGGTTCGACCGAGTCTCGCCACTAGAGCCCGTTATACTTCGATTTGCCCCCTATGAATAATCAAGAACGAAAACGGCTCCGGAGCGAGATCTGGTTTAACGACATGACGGAGCCCGGCGAAACCGCCGTGTACCTGGAGCGATTCAACAATTACGGCATCACACGCGAGGAACTGCAATCCGGACGCCCCGTCATCGGCATCGCACAGACCGGCGGCGATCTGACGCCTTGTAACCGTATCCACATGCAGCTTGTCAGCCGGGTGAAAGATGGCGTCCGCGATGCGGGAGGAATTCCATTCGAATTTCCGGTGCACCCCATTCAGGAAAGCTGCCGCCGTCCGACCGCATCGCTGGATCGCAACCTCGCCTACCTGGGCATCGTAGAAGTATTGTGCGGCTATCCACTGGACGGAGTGGTGCTGATGACAGGCTGCGACAAAACAACGCCGGCATGCCTGATGGCGGCCGCGACGGTGAACCTTCCTGCCATTGTGCTGTCCGGCGGCCCGATGATCGACAGCTACTACAAGGGCAAACTGGCGGGTTCCGGAATGGCGCTCTGGGAAGCGCGAAGGCAACTGGCCGCCGGCGAGATTGACGATCAGGAATTGCTCGACATCGTTTGCAGCTCGGTCCCCAGCGCGGGCCATTGCAACACCATGGGAACAGCGCTTTCCATGAACTCGCTGGCCGAAGCCCTCGGGATGTCTCTTCCGGGATGCGCCGCCATTCCCGCACCCTACGGGGAGCGCGCCAAGATGGCGATGGCTACAGGCAAACGCATTGTGGATATGGTGCACGAGGATCTGACGCCCAGCGCCGTACTGACACGTGCGGCGTTTGAGAATGCGATTGTAGTGAACTCCGCCATCGGCGGTTCCACCAATTGCCCCCCGCACCTCATCGCCATCGCCCGGCACATGGGCGTAGAGCTCGATGTGGACGATTGGGAAAATATCGGACATCCCATCCCGCTGCTGGTGAATCTGCAACCGGCGGGCGAGTTTCTCGGGGAGGGTTACCACCGTGCGGGAGGCGTTCCGGCCGTCATCGGCGAACTGATGGAGGCAGGCAAGATTCGTGAACATGCCCTCACGGTAACGGGCAAGACCGTGGGCGAAAATTACCGTGAAACACGCAGTGTGGATCACAAGGTGATTCGCACCTACGACCAGCCATTGATGGAAGAGGCGGGGTTCATGGTGGTATCGGGAAATCTATTTAACTCGGCGCTGGTGAAGACCTCCGTCATCAGCCCCGAGTTCCGCAAGCGGTATCTGTCGAACCCGGGTTCCGAGGATTGCTTCACCGCCCGCGCCATCGTCTTCGACGGCCCGGAGGATTACCGCAAGCGCATCAACGATCCGGAACTGGCCGTAGATGACAGTTGCATGCTGGTGGTGCGCGGCGCCGGCCCAGTCGCCTACCCGGGTTCGGCCGAAGTGGTGAACATGACGCCGCCCGACTACGTAGTGCGGCAAGGTGTCCGCATGCTGCCTTGTATGGGAGATGGCCGGCAGAGCGGCACGTCGGATACGCCGTCCATTCTGAATGCATCGCCGGAGTCCGCCGTAGGTGGAAATCTCGCCATCCTGCAGACCGGAGACCTGATCAAGGTTGATCTCAAGAACCGCCGCGTGGACGTGCAGATCAGCGCGGAGGAAATGGACCGCCGCAGGAAAGCCCTGGAACCGGCCAAGCTCGTGAGCGATTCGCCGTGGCAGGAACTCTATCGTGCCCATGTCGGTCAGCTCGAAACGGGCGGCTGCCTGGATTTTGCCGTGAAGTATCGTGACCTGCGGAAGACGGTGCCCAGGCACTCGCACTAACCGCTATTTCTTCGGCTTCTTTGCCTTCAGAGGTTCGAGGCTTACTTCCTTGAAGGAGACTACGGCGGTCGGGTCGTGGTTCTGTAGTGCAATGTAGCCGGTCGCCGGGCGCGGGCCCCGTTGGGGTTCGAATTGCTTTTTCCTTTCGGGAACCGCACCGACGCCGTCGTAGTCGGTGATCAGGACGCCGTTGACGCGCACGATAGTGCGAGGACCATCCAGGGTGATCTCCATGGTGTTCCAGGCGGGCGACGGCTTCGAGGCCCGCGCCAGTGCCCTGGTCATCGAATACAACGTTCCGGTGCAGTGCCATTCATCGTCCTGATCGTCGATCTGCACCTCGATGCCATGGTGGATCGCATAGGTCTCCGAATCCGGAATCATGGGAATGCGGATGAAAACTCCCGAGTTGCCCTTGGGGTTGGACATTTTGTAAACCACCCGAATGGTTGCGTTGCCGATCTTATCCCCGGCATACAGCAGCATTCCCTTGGCGCCCCCTGTCTGGATGGCGCCGCCGGAAACGCTGAAGCCATCGCCCTCCGTACGCGGGACGAATTTCCAGCCCTGCAGATCTTTGCCGTTGAAGAGTTGCTTGCGGCCCTGGGCAAAGGCGGGGATGCCGCAAAGCAGCGAAAGGATCAGGATGTAGCGCATCATGAGACCCGGCTACTTCCGCAGGTAGGCGTCGTCGCCGCGAATCCAATCTTCCCGTACTGGCGAGAAGAGGTCCAGCGCGATGCTGTCTTCGAGCGATTCCACACCATGAGGCTCATATCCTGGAATCTGGAGATTCTGCCCCCGCTCCACCACAACTTCCCGGTCGTCGAAGATGAACTTCAGCTTGCCTTCCAGCAACAGCATGATCTGTTCGTTGACATGGCTGTGCCGCGGCACTGTAGATCCCTTCTTCAAATACACTCGCGCGACCGTCATGTGATCGCCGTGGATCACTTGCCGGGCAAACTCCGGGTTCATCTGCTCGCGTTCCACTACTGCCCAATCGTGAAGTTTCATTGCTCCCTATTTTATCCGCGCCAGTGCAGGGAAGTGGTCTTTCCGTTTCCTTGCATGTTACCGCCAAAGGCGTGCAGCGTAAATTCTCCGCCTGCGGTGGAGATCACCGACTCCACCCAGCCAACCGGTTCAGAATCCGTAAAGTTGTAGCCGATCGCGGGCACATTAATCAAGTGAATGCCGTCCACCTGCGTGTAGCGGTACATATGAGTGTGCCCGTAGACAATGGCCTTCACCTTTCGATGGGGGGTGACAATTGCCAGCAGGCGGTCCGCGTCCATTAATCCCGTATCGCTGTCGTCCACCGGGTGGTGCACGAAGATCAGGATCGGCGTGCTATCGGAAGCTTTGAGATACCCGTCCAGCCATCCGCGTTGCGCTTTGCCCAGAAGTCCGGGAGCCTGGTTCACCGCCATCAGCGAATCGAGAACGAGAATTCGAACGGGAGGCTGATCCACAACCAGTACGTTTCTGTTTTGCACCGGCTGCGGCTGGCCCTTCGCGGGCTTCCCCAGTGCCGTGAGAAAATTCTTCCGGTCGTCGTGGTTACCCAAAGACAGGCAGAGCGGCGTCTGTTCGGCGATGGGTTGCAGCATCGTCTTCAACAGTTGGTAATCGGCCGGTAGTCCCTCCAGCCTGGCCAGGTCGCCGTTGATCAGAACGACTTCCGGACGGGCTTTTTGCACAGCCGGTATCACGCCGGTTAGGTTATCGTACGGCCGGAATCCGCGGTACTCGTTTTTGGGATCGGCTGACAAATGGGTGTCTGAAAGAATGGCCCAATGAATCGACTTCGGCTGGGCGGCGGTCCATCTTGCGGCAACAGTGGCTGCACCCGCGGTTCGAAAGAAATCGCGGCGGCTGGGAAGAGTAATGAGAGGCATGCTATTTTCGTTTGACGCCGGCGGGCGAACTGATGTGGATCCTTGCGGACTCGCCCTGATAGTCGAGCGACGTTACGTCGGAGGGCTTCTTCTTGGAGGGCAAAGGGAAGTAAAGATAACCCGCGACGGCTGCACCCGCGGGACCTTCAGGCAGGGCTTTGTCCTGAAGCTCAGCTTCCATTGTGCCGCGGTCGCGGCTGGTTGACGCCGGTGGAGGCGGCCCATTTGCCTGGCCGCCTGTGGCTACTTCAACCCCGGCAGTGGTTCGCCATCCGCCCCTTCTGGTCCCCCCGTAAACCGGATCGTAGCCGCCGCCGGAGTCGTACTCCACGCCAACCGTGGGAAAGATGGTTACGTCGGAAGGCTTAGGCGGTGCAGGGTTCGCCTTGCGGTGCAAAACGCCCGCAATCGTCCTCGGGTCTGAAGGGCGAATAGGAGACGGATACCCGGCGATGCGAAGAGTGAAGTCCATGGACGAAAGCTCGACGTTCTTGCCTGCCGCTGGATACACGGCCACCTCAACCACGGCGTATCCGGCATAAATACCGGAGGCGAAGGCGTGGCGCGCCTGCTCGGAATCCATCACATCCGCTGCGATCGCGATGCCGTTCTGTTCGTCGTGCGCCCGGTACTCGTCGATATCGGCCCGCGGGCGGATTCCCTGCGCATGCACAAGCAAAGCGGAGCAGCAAAAAATCACGAACGAAGCCAATTTCATTTTGTCTCCTCGTGTTGTAATTTCGGCTGGAGCGCCAGCGTCTTTCCCGTTAGGACATAAATGCGCTGCCGAAAGACCCGCTGCTTTTCGTCGCGCAGTTCCAGACTATAAACACCCGGAGCCAGCCAGAAGCTCTTGAGCTTTTGCGCGGAACCTGCGTAGGCGCCGTCCAGGTAGACCAGGGCGTCCTTATCCGGTGACTGAAGCTTGACTTGCCCCATGTCGGCTTGTTGAACGAAGCTGGTATAGAGGCCAGGATGAATGTAAGGGCTGTACCACCATGGATCGTACAAACCGTAGCGCGGGTACCACCGTGGGCCGCTGGAATATCCAGCACCCACAACCAGGCCTCCCAGCCGAACGCGGGGAAGGTCCGCCCCGGCCGCAGCCGCGCCGGCGGCGATGAAAACGAGGACCATGGCACAATTTCCCTTCCACATATTCGACCGCTTTCAGTTTATCAGGATGAGGGCGCAGCAAGGAAAACCAAAATCCGCTATAAATGTTCTATGGCAGTCTGGGGCTCTTGGCTGCTCAAAAGGTTACAGAAGATGAATCCCATACTTCGGCTTTGCACCTCTCTTGCTTTGCTGGCCGCTCTTGCGCCTGTCTCGCGGGCGCAGTTTCCGTGGCTCAAGTCCTCGGCGTATTTCACTCCGGACAACCGTCTGTCGGGCATCGGCGTGGAGCGCACTGGCATTTCCGGCCTGGTCCTCTCCAGCCGCACCGAATCCATGATCGATTCGCAGACCTTCGGCATCATGCGCGATCCTCAGGCGATTACCGGCGCGCAGCGCATCACGAGCCCCAAACTACAGGCGCTGTTTGCGGAGGCGGAGAAAAGATCCGGATGGCCGGCATCCATGCTTGCCGCCATCTCTTACCTGGAGAGCTGGGGTGACCCCAAGGCGGAAAGCCCTGCTGGTCCCAAAGGAATTATGCAGATCTCGGAAGGCACGGCGCGCAGGATGGGACTGAAAATCGTCCGGACCACGAAATATCGAGTCACCACCGAGAAGAAGACGGTCCGCTTGAAACGCGGAAAGGTGGTGACCCGGAGAGTCACCAAGAGGACGCCTTACACGGTTACCGTTCGCGATGAGCGCTACCTGCCGGAGAAGGCTATACCGGCGGCCGGCCAATACCTGGCGCAGATGGAACAGCGGTTCGGCGGACAGGACTGGGCGGTGTTCGCCTACCATTGCGGCGAAGGATGTGTGGCCGAGTTTCAATCCATCCTGGAGCAGTCCAATGGTTTGAAGCGGGGCAAGACTACGGTAGCGGAAGCGTTCTTCGCCAACAGCCCGGCGCGAAACAAGGAACTCTACCAAGCCATCGCCCATCACATGGATCGCGACTACTCGCCTACCTATTGGTTCCGCATCATGCGTGCCGCGCAACTGCTGCAACTATACAAAGAGGATCCGGCGGCATACAAAAAGCTGGCACAGGTTTATAAGTATGAGGCGAACCCCGCCTTGCGCGCGCCGCATCGCCTTTCAGTATGGCTGCGTCCGGACGATCTGGCGTATCGCAGTTGCGACGATATTCGCCGCGATCAGGGAACGAAACTGTTTCGTGTGTTTGACAACCCTGAGCTGTTCGGATTTACACTTCGCAAGTCCGGAGCAGGAGCCATTGGCAGCTACGACCTGAAGAACCAGGAATACTATTTGCAGGCTTCGCCATCGGCGATAGGGGCGTTGACCTACATTGCATTCGAAACCCGGCGGCTGCATGAGGCGCTCAAGCCAAAGGGAGAGCAGTTTATCCCGCTCGAAGTAACCAGCCTGATACGTCCACTGGAGGCGCCAAAGACAGCCGGCGAGGCAGTCTCTGAGTTTCACTCACACTGTTCCGGCCAGGTCTTCGACATCGACTACGCCGCACTCCCGCCCCGGGAACGGGAGTGTCTGCGGTTCGTTCTGGAAGACATCGGCTGGAACGGTTACCTGGGATTTGTGGAGGAGTCTCCCAAGAGCGGCACACTACACATCGGTTGTGCGCCTTCAGCGAGGGACTTCTTCACAAAGGTCTATGAAGAAGCTCTGGCCAAGCAGATTTAGGGCGAAGACCGGAGTCTGTTCAGTCCCTTAGTTCAAGCCATAGATCGTGGGCCGGAACTCTCCCGGTCCGGGTTGCCGGACGCCCGTTGGTTTCGCCGTTTCTGTGGGCGCGAAGGATTCTTGCAGTCGCTTTGCCGATAGAGCGTTTGTATCCGCCGACGGCGCAAAACGGCTCGAAAAGCCCTGTTCCATACGCTCCTGCTGTTGGGCCAGCCTTTGCTGCCGCGCCTCGCGGCGCGATCCGAACAAATGCCGGGGTGCGGCCGTGGAGACGCGCCCTGCGGCGCTGCCGAAGATTCCACGGGGCCGGGTATAGAGAAATGTGGTTCGCCGGAAGCCGCTGCGTTTTGGCGTTTCGGTCGCTTGTTGTTCGGGCGCGGCCGCCTTTTCCTCGGAAACTGCAGGACTCTGGGCGCCGGAACTCAAACCCGCGGCCAGCGCAAAGCCCATCAAAGAGAATATGATCTTTCGCATCGCATGTGTCCTTTTCGATATCCAGTTCGTTCGATATCCACTTGGGAGTTGTGCGAGTATCGTCAGTTTGCGCGTAAGACTTTACGGCAGCGGCTGACATGGCGATGACACGCACTGTCTGCCGGATCGACGCAGTGCCGGCGTGTGACCTCGCTCATTCAATCCCTCAGCGCCCTTCAGGGTGGGTAAGACGGCGGACCGGCCGCAATTCCATACCTGTACTTCAGCGGCATCAGCTGTCCGTGAATCGTGTTTCGTCGGGATGAAGTTCGAGAAAGGAGACGGAATGCTGTAAAGACCGCAAGAGTTTTGGCCTTCAGATATGAGCAAAAAACAGGGGAAGGGCTTCCTTTGGGTGCTAACCTCGGGATGAACAGCAATGGAGGCTCCCTATGCAGCAATACAAACATTTTGCAATTATGATCGCGACGTCAACCCTTATCATGTTTGGGCTTATGTACCTTAACACCTACGAGTTGGCTCATGTCTATTTCAGTGAGACCAGGGCCTATATGGCGCTGATCATGGGGGCTGCGATGGCTCTGATCATGTTAGGCTTCATGCGCCAGATGTACACAGATCGGAAGGCGAACATCATTATTCTTGTTGCCAGCCTGTCCGTCTTTGCTCTTTCTCTTTGGCTGGTCAGGAGTCAGCAAACTGTGGCCGATGTTTCCTGGATGAAGGCAATGATCCCACACCACTCCATCGCGATACTGACGAGCGAACGCGCTCACATCTCTGATCCGCGGGTACGCAAACTTGCTGATGGCATCATTGAGGCACAGCGCAGAGAGATCGGCGAAATGAAAGCTCTTCTAGCCGATTTAGATAAGTAGTCTCAACGAAGCCCCAATCTGTTTTCCCCATCCATTTGTGACGTACTGCCGCCATCAACACGGACAACTGTCTCCGCACCCAATCCCGCTCAGGATGAAACGAACGTGGAATTGCTGTCACAATAGCTGCGGCCGTGTTTGTAAAGTGGAAGGCCCGGCTGGAGAGTTCCAGCCCGGGGAGAATTGTATGAAGAAAAGCAGCCGGCTGATTGGACTGATCCTGGCACTGCTCGGATCGATGGTGCTCCTCAACAACCTGGGCAAGCCGCGTATTGAGGCACTTCACGGCCCCGACATCCTTGGGCTTGTTGCCAGTGGAATGTGTTTGGGCGTCGGGTTCGTGGGCCTGCTGGGACGGCTGAAGATTCGGGACGAGTGATGTTTCGGAGCACCGCTCGTCGGCCTATAGCGGGACGCTCGAACTCAGCACACGCTTCCGCCTGATGCAATCTCGCAGCGACCCGCAAATTCTGGTGGCAATCCCTCTCGGGAATTGCTCTCATGGCAGTTCATCATGCACCTGCGCAATCCCATGATGCACAACCGGGCAAGTCTCGACGTGTCGTGGCACTCGGCGCTGGAGCGCCGACGTAGCCGATACTGGGAAACATGGGGACTGCCCGATTAGCAACCGTGCTCACGTTTGTAGTCATCGCATTCGCAATCTGGTCATTCCGGCCGGGACGCGGGCAGCCGGATGCACCCGCTGTCCTCGCCCGCGTCCAACGTCTCAACCAACTCGCAACTGTCAAATACACAATCCAGCAGGTGATTGGACTAACCGAGCAGAAGAGTCCGGTCGGATCGGAGTCAATTCTCTTAATCCTGCAAGCCTCTGTCGAGAGCGGCATCGACATGGCAAGCATGCACCCGGGAGCGGTAACTGTCCGGAGCGACGGAACGGTTGTTCTGCGATTACCGCCGGCAAAAATCCTGAACGTCACAATCGACGAAAAGGCAACCAAAGTGTGGGATAGAGCAAAGACGTGGTGGACCCCGTGGGTGCCCTACAGCCTCACTCTTGAGCAAAAGGCGCGGCTGCAGGGAGTGGAGGCGGCGAAGGTCGCCGCGCTGGAAATGGGGATCCTCGGCCAAGCGGAGCGCAATGCGGAAATTTCCATCCGCGAACTCCTGACGCTAGGAGGTGTGAAATCGGTAGTCATCGTACCGGGCAGCTCATGAACCCTTCTACCTGCGTCTGAAATTTCTTCCCGGCGAATGCTTTGACATCGCTCTGGAATCAGACGCTGGAGGGTATCGACGGCGAGGATGGCCGAACTGCGGCGCGTTGTTCAGGAGGGTTGAAGTCCCTCTGTTCCGGTTCAGCTGAAACCTGAGGAAAGGGCTAAAAGGGTTCACGGAGCAACTCGAACGGTTCGCTAAGAGCTTGCGGGCGTCCATCGCGGTGCAATAAATCGCCCGTCAGTGCGCGATTCGACCATGGAATCCCGCTCTACCCAGTAGCGGGCGATGAAAATGATTTGAATGATTCTTGGTGCAGCGGCTGTTGTAACCGGTGGAGGAACGTTCCTAATGTACCTTTCCTTACCGAGAATTCCCGACAAGGTGGAGAAGATCGGCTCGCTCGATCGTACGCAACCGTCGAATTTACAACCAGTGTCCTTGATGGATATGGAATTCGCGATCTTATGCTCGCTCGTCCGGCACCGTATGCCTCACATCCGGTTCTTGTACATCGGCTCGTACGTTTGCTCCACGCTTCTTTCAGACCCCGCCTCGCGACGATGCCCTTGCGCTCCGCTATGACTTCACCTCCAATCAGGTTGTCAAAAGGACTTTCGCCTTCGAGCTGTCGAACATGCTCGGCACACAAAAAAATGGGTGGAAGCCGAAAGGCCCTCCACCCAAAGGAGACGACTGACTGACAGATTGCTTTTCGAAGTGTTCGTTTACGAGCCGCCGGCGGCGGTAAGAGCGCTGCTGACCTTCGAGAAAATGACGCTGATCTGCGAGGCGACGCCAGGCATGATTGCACCGGCAGCTACGGCCACGAAACCTGCCATCAAAGCATATTCGATGAGGTCCTGACCGCGGGTATCTTTCCACATTCTCAGATTCCAGACTAGGTTGGTAATCTTCTTCATTTTTTTAATCTCCCTGCAACTTGTTGAGGTGAAGTTACTCTCAAAGAGTATCATCGGGAAGGAAGTTCAAGAATCAGCACAAGTGCTTAAGAAGACTCGGTAATTTGCCTCATCAAAAATCTCTCAAAGGGGTGTAGTAGGTAGTTCCAGAAGCATGGATTCTCCCCCCTAACTAACCAGTAAATGATGAAATGCGGGCAGTACTTGGAAGGATTGTGTAACCTTGGTTACCTGTTCGCCTCTTTGTTGTATGCCATCGGTCGTAAGGTTACCGTAGGTGGAACCGGTAAGGTAGCTAAGTTTCTCAGGTATTAACCCCATTATTCGGCAGCACGTCGAATCCACCGCCACAAGGTCGCGGCCCATCACCAGAACGCCAACCGGTTTGGGAGAACCTTGGATGGGACCGTTTCCTTCCATCCCTATGATTCCATCGACGATAGCGAACGATTTGGGACCAAAAACGCGGTGCAGGGCGATGATCGATTCGCTGATTCCGTAAAAATGAAGCTGATTCTTGGGCCAACCATATATGCTTCCGGGCACCAGTCCGAAGAAATTCTTCATGGAGAGTGTTGCTCCAGCCCAGTGATGCGTCTTCATCTTTGCCAGGGATACGATAAGATCTGCCTGTAACACCGTGGTAGCAAAGTACATATCATCCCCCTCGATAAATCGCTTCACAGGCGCCACGTCATCGCGGTTCAAATCCGTAAAGCGAGTGTCGAAGTTGGGAATGATCGAGCGGTATCCGGCCAGTTCGGCCAGATCCCAGGTATCGCGACGGTGTCCCGGTCCCTCACCGATCAGGACTTCGGCCGCGCCCATACGTTCAAAGACCTCCACCGCGGCGGCCACTACCCGGGCGTCGGTGTTAATGCACGTTGCGGCATCGAATTCCACCAGGTTGGGCTTCAACAGCACCTTCTTGCCTCGCACGTCCAGTCCACATTCGGAGATGCCGCGTGAGATTTGTCCCGTCAGGTCCGCTTCGTAGTTCGCCGCTTTCACTACCGACACCGGGGAAGGCCGGTCCGGAACCGGACGCTGCTTCTCGTGATGCGTGCCGGCGTAGAGGCCTAACGCACTAACCCCGGCCAAGGGAATCAAGTCGCGCCGCTTCATCATTGTCAGGTTTCCGCCGTTTTTAAGAAGTGATGTCCGCCGTTCGGTTCTCCCAGACACTGCAAGGCGGCCACCAGAATATCCTGCGATGGTTTCACCGTTTGGGTAGCGGGCGGAGCCTCGATATGCGCTCCAAAATTCCGCAGTGCGATCGTCAGCCACGCCT
This sequence comes from Bryobacteraceae bacterium, assembly GCA_040002435.1. Lineage (GTDB taxonomy): Bacteria > Acidobacteriota > Terriglobia > Bryobacterales > Bryobacteraceae > JANXXV01. The sequence continues at coordinate 5,655 of JBDUEM010000029.1, read as the reverse complement.
TGCCCAAAGGCGACTGCGTCTCGTGCCAGTATTTCTCCGCAATGGCCAGGCTCGGTTGCAGATCGGTCTGCGACGCCTCCTGCAGACCCAGCAGGGCAATACCGGTCGTTTCTGGATAAGAGGGCAGGGCTGTGCTCCAAACACGGCTGTTTCCGTAATTCCAGCCGCCGTCTTCACACCGCCGGTTCATCAACATTCGCTCGGCGGACCGGATCCGGGCCCGCATACTCAGCAAATTTCGCGATTCCCCTGGAAGTTTTGCCGCATTCTTCAGAGCAACCAATGAATGGACGGTGGGTTCCACCCAGGAGGCGTTGTCTAGCCTCCAGGGCCAACCCTGCACGCGGTTATCGAATTCCACCAAGCCTGGGTTGAGGAACTGAGTCAAGTCCATCGTAAAACTGCCCTCGGCGCCCACCGTGCGCAGCACACGCTGCAGACCGCGGTCAAACGCTTGGTCTCGAACGTTCCTGGCCATGTACGCCGTGAGGCATAGGGCGGATGTCCAGTTCACCTCCGGTACGTCGTCGGACATGCGCCATCCGCCAGTTGGGACTGCCCAGGACTGAATCAACGCGAAACTCTTCGAAGCCGCCGCATCTCCGTGTAACGCGAGAGTGGCATACAGGGTAGGCTCCAACCAGGATCGCTTTCCCGGGAAATATCCCCAGCCGCCGTCGGCGTTTTGGGTTTGCCGCAGAAAATCGCGCCGGGATGACAAGACGGACCTGTCCACATGGGGCTATCGGCAGGATGTCACTGATCCTTTAACTGAGGACGGTTCTTGCGACCCGGCTCAGAATCTCAGTGGCCTGGTCCAACTGCCCGGTAGTGTGCGTGGCGGTTACGATGGTGCGGATGCGGGCCTTTCCTTCGGGAACGGTCGGAAATCCGATGCCCGTCGCCAGTAAACCTTCCTCAAACAGCGCCCTTGAGAAAGCAAAAGCCGTCTTGGCTTGTCCCACCATGATCGGAATAATCGGGGTTTGGCTGGCCCCTGTATCGAAGCCCGCCGCGACCAGCGCCTTGCGGAAGTAATCCGTGTTTTTCCAGAGATTTTCCATGCGCTCCGGTTCCTGCTCCAGAATGTCGAAAGCCGCGATGCACGACGCTGCCACCGACGGCGGATGCGATGTGGAGAACAGAAACGGCCGCGCGCGGTGATAAAGGAAGTCGATCAAGTCGCGGCTTCCGCAAACGTATCCGCCCAAAACACCAATGGCCTTGGACAGCGTCCCTACCTGTATCGGCACGCGTCCGTGCAGATCAAAGTGATCCACGGTTCCGCGGCCGGCCCGTCCCAGGACTCCCGAAGAATGTGCGTCGTCTACCATCATGATGGCGCCATATTTTTCGGCCAGCTCCACCAGCGCCGGCAGCGGTCCAATGTCGCCATCCATCGAAAACACGCCATCGGTGATCAGCAGCTTGTGTCCGGGCACTCCCTCCAGCGCCGCCAGTTTTGCTTCCGCCGTCTCCACGTCTCGATGGGGAAAGACGTGGATCTTTGCCCTGGACAAACGGCAGCCGTCAATAATGCTGGCATGGTTCAGAGCATCGGAGATAATGTGATCCTCCGGGCCCAGGATTGCAGAAACCGTGCCCGCATTGGCCGCGAAACCCGATTGAAACACCACGCAGGCTTCCACATTCTTGAAGGCCGCGATCTTGCGCTCCAATTCCAGATGGAGGTCCATGGTTCCGGAAATGGTCCGGACCGCCCCGGATCCCGCGCCGAACTTCCGCGTCGCCTCAATGGCGGCTTCAATCAGTTTCGGATGCGTCGTCAGGCCGAGATAATTGTTCGACGCAAGGTTGATCACCTCCCGCCCGTCGAAGCGGGAAACCGCGGCGCAGGCGGACTGCAGGTCGCGAAGCTTTTGAAAGGTGCCCGCCTCCCTCCATGAATCCAGGGACTCGGTCAGAAACTGCAGCGGGTTGGCCGTCTTCATTCCTGAAATTCCCTAAAGAGTTGGCCCTATCTTCCAAGGAACAAACTCTTTATGTCCCAGGCGCTCTGCGCAGGTGCGCTGGCCGGATGCCACCGTCAACACGAAGTCGAAGATCTCTTTGCCGATCTCCGGAACCGTCGCGTCGCCATCAGCGATCCGTCCGGCATTGATATCCATGTTGTCGGACATCCGCTTGTACATCGACGTGTTGCTGGCGATCTTGATCACCGGCACGTTGGGGAATCCGATGGCGCTGCCGCGGCCGGTGGTAAACGCGATCAGGTTGCAACCACCCGCCGCCAGCCCGGTCAGGGAGGGCGGATCGTAGCCCGGAGTGTTCATGAAGACGAAACCCGGGGAGGTGATCCGTTCGGCGTAATCCACGGCGTCAGTCAGAGTGGAGGTCCCGGCTTTCGCAACTGCGCCGAGGGATTTCTCCAAAATATTTGTCAGTCCGCCTTCCTTGTTTCCCGGAGAAGGATTATCGTCGAAGCTGCCGCCGAACTGCCGCAAATACTTCTTATAACCGGCGACGAAGCTGAGCAGCCGTTCGGCCACCGCCTTGTTCCGCGAGCGCTTGACCAGAAGATGCTCTGCGCCAAAGATCTCGGTAGTTTCTGCAAGCACCGAAGTCGCGCCGATTTCAGCCAGCAGATCCGAACACACGCCCAGCGCCGGATTTGCCGTGATCCCGGAGAACGAGTCCGACCCGCCGCAATTGAGCCCTAGGACGATCTTTGAAGCCGAGATGGGCGTGCGCCGTTCCTCGGCCGCCTGCTCGATCATCTTCTTGATTTCCGCGCGCGCGGCCTGCACGGTGCTTCGAGTTCCGCCTGTGCTTTGCAGCGTCATTCCCTTCAAACGGCCGGAGCGCGGCGCGTTGGGACCAAGATAGTGGTCAATCTGGTTCACCTCGCAGCCAAGCCCGAGGATGATCGCGCTTGAAACATTCGGATGGTCCAGCACACCCGCCAGTGTCCGGCGGAGTTGGTCCGTATCGGGGCCAATCGCCATCCCGCAGCCCTCGCCGTGAGGGAAGGCGATGATGCCGTCCAGGCTCTCGGGCAGCGCATCGTCTTCAAAGCTGGCGGCGATCAATTCCGCCGTATGCGCGGCGCAATTGCTGGCGGCCACCACGGCGATGTAGTTGCGCGTGCCGGCGCGGCCGTCTTCGCGCTGATAACCGAGGAATGTCGGGATGGAATCGGGCAGCTTCGGCCAGGGAGTCTCAGTCGTGGGGAACTCGTAGGCGAAAGACAACTCCTCAAAACCGACGTTGTGCACATGGACGTGATTGCCGGGCTCGATCGGCTGCTTGGCCCGTCCCATCACCTGTCCATAGCGAACCACAATTTCGTTCGGCGCGATCTTGCGCAGCGCTACCTTGTGGCCGGCTGGCACGTAGTCAAGAGCCACCACTTCCGTTCCGTCGGCGAACCGCAACCTGGTCCCGGGCGAGAGCGGCACGCGGGCGACGGCGATGTTGTCGCTGGTGTGTAAATGGATAGCGGAGTTTTCCGCGGTAGGCAGTTTGGCGATCTCAAGAAGTTCCATGGCTGTTGTGTGTAGTTTATCGAAGCAGAACGGTCTCTGTGGTTTGTTCGCCTATATGGACGTGCATGCGGTTGCCGGCAGGGTGAATCCAAAGCCCTTCTCCTGGGCGTGCCGGAATCTGCGAAGGCTTGGAGATCACAATAAATTTCCCCTCTTCCACCCCATTCAACAATTTTCCGATATGGATATGCGTATGGCACTGCGTGCGCACTTTCGCGCCATTATAGGCCACGCCCCATGCCGGTCCCCACAGCTCTTTTGCTTTGTCGATAGCAGCGGTCCAAAGCAGTGTACGGTCCAAGGGGCTCATGTCGTGCAGTTCGTGATTCCCGCCGGTGTGCGGACGCGGCAGGGCAAGCAGGCGATTTGCCTTCCTGGGATTGATGTCTTTCAGAAAGAAGATTTTCGTGTCCGCGGGCTGAGCTTCGGCCGCCTTGCAGAGTCCGCATTGACGGGCCGTAAGGGTAGCCGGTTCGGCGGCATCACAGGCGCACTCAACAGGGGCGGCAACCGCGGACGCAGCCATCGCGGCGGCGGTAAGCAGCACCGCGAAAAGGCTCAATCTGTCCATTTCGGCCATTATACTTGATACGTGTCTCACCCTCTCCGGCGGTACGCGTGGACCATCCCCGCTTTGTTTATGTTGTACTTTTTCGGTATCGACACGGTGGGACTGCTGGGGCCGGACGAGCCGCGCTACGCCTCTATCGGCCGCGAAATGGAGCGATCAGGGGACTGGATTACACCGCGCCTCGAAGGTCAGGCCTGGTTTGAAAAACCACCCTTGCTCTACTGGATGACCGCTGCCGCCTACGAAGCTGGATTGGACGACGATCTGGCGCCGCGGCTGGGTGTCTCGCTGTTAAGCGCCGCGTTCCTGATCTTCTTTTTCGCCATCGTGAAGTCGGAATACGACGAGGAGATCGCGGCTTATTCAACCATCATTCTGGCCACATGTGCGGGCTGGCTCGCATACGGTCAGATCTCCGTTCCCGACTTACCGCTGGCAGCCACCTTCTCGGCAGCCATGCTGCTCTGCTTGCGCCCCGGAACACGGCGCGCGGCCCTCGCGGGAATCTTTCTGGGGTTAGCGGTACTGGCCAAAGCGCTGGTGCCGTTGGTGCTGGCGGCACCGCTGCTTTGGAAGCGGCGGTTTCGCGATCTCCTGGCCCTTGGTGTCGCCTGCGTTGCCGTGGCGGCCCCCTGGTACGTGCTATGCACGCTGCGCAATGGGCCCCCGTTCTGGCAGGACTTAATCGTCAAGCAGCACTTCGAACGCTTCACTTCGGATTCGCTGGCACATGTGCAGCCGTTCTGGTACTACGCGCCCGTGCTGCTAGGTGCGCTCTTCCCCTGGACACCGCTGATGATCCCAGTCTTTCGCCGTGAGATCTTCACCGATTCCCGGCAGTTGTTCTTAGTGATGTGGGCTGTGCTCGGCTTCGTCTTCTTTTCCCTTGCCCCCAACAAACTCCCCGGCTATCTGCTGCCTGTTCTGCCGGCGATCGCACTCTTGATGGCAATCCAACTGGCGAAAACGAAAAACGCACGATTCTATCTGATGTCGGTAGCTCTGCTGATGGCCTTCATTCCAGTGGTAGGCGAGATTTTGCCGCGCGCGCTGCTGGTAGGCCTGCGCGGCGTCAAAGTATCCTCCTCGCTTTATTGGGTTCCCCTAGCCCTGCTGGTCGCCTTCGGTGTAATGCAATTGGAGCAGGCGGGCAAGCGCCGCTTCGCGATTACCCTGCTAGGCGGATCGCTACTCCTAAGTGTTGTGTTCTTTAAGGCGTGGGTCTACCCGCGGCTGGACTCCGCCTATTCCGCACGTTACGTCTGGAGGCGGATGGAACACCGCCAGTTCGAGACGTGTGTGGAGGACATCAGCCGCACGTTTATCTACGGGTTGAATTTCTACGCCGGGCGGCCGCTGCCACCGTGTACGCCCGGCAAATTCCCCGTGCGGCTAGTCCCGGGCGAAGCACGCCGACCCATAATTGTTTATTAACGGAGGGCGGACCCCCGGGTCCGCCTTCTTCCGTGGGCGGATGTCTCTGGCGGTGGCGCGGCGTTCGATCTGCAGTGGCTGACAGGATTGTGCTGCTCATTGGCGAGGGGTCGGCCCAAGCGGGCCTCCAACGCGCCGATGTCT
>JBDUEM010000028.1:0-42197 GCA_040002435.1 Bryobacteraceae bacterium | reverse complement strand
CCATACGGTGGTGGTTCCCACATGCCGCCAGCAGCGAAATGTGCCGGCTGGCTGATCAGCGCCTTGGGCTGAACGGGCGAGTTTTCAGCGACGTTTTTCCGCGCTATGGCAACCTGGTCTCGGCATCGATTCCAGCGGCCTTGAACATGGCCTTGAGCGACGGCCGCCTCCTCCGAGGCCAGCGAGTAGTGCTGTGTCCTGTCAGCGCCGGAATGTCACAGGCACTGGTCGAATTCACATTTTGACGGTAGCTCCAGGCCGAGGAGGGCGCGGGCTCAACGAAGCACTCGCGCGCCACGCGAGGGCTCGTTCCGAATCCAACCTCTCTCCAGAATCAAGGTTGACTACTCTGCTGCTGCATGCCCGAAAATCAGCCTATACCACCACGATCCAAGACACCAGAGCGTAGTCGTGAGGGTTGCGGCCCCTATAACAACAAACCCTCCCAAGATAAACCCTATCACCGGTAGTCTGTAATAGAAGGACAAGGCTGAACCCGCCAGAAGGGCGGTGGAAAGGAGGTAGGAAAACTGTCGCGGCTTTGGTGTACGCGGCAGCGGTGGCGCATGGAATAAATGGCGAACACCGAAGTTGTAAACCAAATCGATCAGCATACCGCTGGGAAACAAAGCCCCACTCAAGGCAACGATGGCCATAGACCCAAGCCAAATGGGCGACTGCAAGACCAGTCCGACAGAAATCAAGATGGTGGCTACTGCAGGCGTGAAACGTAACGGCAACGCATAGCGGGATTTGGACGCCTCATCAAGTCTTCCAAATCCTTGCTTATTTAGGTTCGCGTTCGTAAAGGCGCTAAGGCTTGCCATTTTCAAAACCCTCTTTCTGCCGGTCCGCGCGGATCAAAAAGCAAAGCCGCGAATTATGCGAATGGACACAAATGCTTCTCTGGGCAGACTCTGTAAAATCTGTGCTTTTTCAGCTACGATCCGGATGAGGCACGCAGAGGCCCAAACCGCCGATGCCGGCGAGGGCGACTTGATCCCCTCCAGCATGCTTTGACGCAAACGGCGAGATTAGGCCACCTGACCATGGGTGGTCAGAGCAGAACGGCGCGTCTTCAGCAAACACCTGGGGCATCTGACGCACTGGTCGCCCCTTCGCTAAAAGCAGCCTATGGGGTTCTCAGCAACTTACGGCTTTGGCAATAGAAATGCACTGACCGCACCGGCTTCTTTGGAAGCCGAGGGTCATCACTGTTGTACCGGGCGAGAAAACCGCAAGTTGGATCCTGTGCGTCTTAGTCTGGGCGGCTTTGCTGGGCCTCTCCTCGGCTTGCGCGGCGGCCGAGTCCAACATTCCCGTAACGCACCAGTGCTGTTCCCACGGGAACTATCACAGGCTTCCCGGTTCACCCGCTCAGAAAGAGTGTCAGAACTCTTGCCTGGACAATGCTTTAGCCGAGCGTCCGGCGGGCGGTTCGCTGAAGAATGCCGTCCAACCGGACGTGCTCTCCGCGGCCGTCCCACCGCCCATTCCCTCGGACAACACGGTTGCCTTCGTGTCATTGTTGGTCCGGATCCTGCCAGCATCCCCCCAGTTCAGTTCTTCTTATCTAGCTTCATTCCATTCACCCCCAGCCCGCCGCCCTGCACGCGGTGGAAGGGTTTTGGCGACTCATGCAATGCGAGAGGAAGTGTTATGCGAGGAGTTCTATTTTTCCTGGTGATGGCGTCGGCTGCGGCACAACCAGCTCCGGATCTGAACCGGGGCGGCAGCGGATTCTCGTCCAACGGCTACACCGAACTGGACAACTACGTGCGGCTGGCGCTGGACCGTAATCCGGGACTCAGCCGCGCGTTGGCTCAGTACCGATCGGTCTTACAGCGGCTGCCGCAGGTCGGCGCGCTCCCGGACCCGATGCTTGCTTTCACGAACTACCTTCGTACTCCAGAGACTCGGGTCGGGTCGCAGACGAATGCGATCACCCTGTCGCAACAGTTCCCCTGGTTCGGGACGCTGGGCCTGCGCGAACAGGTAGCAGCCAAGGAGGCGGCGGGCTATCGCCAACAGTACGAGGCGGCTAAGGGTGAGGCCGTGCGGCAGGTCAAGACCGCTTATTACACTCTCGCCTTCATCGATCTGGCGCTCGACATCAACGATGAGGAGCGGCTACTGCTCGACCACTACGAGAAACTCGCGGAGTCCCGCTACCAGCAGGGCGCGGGACTCCAGCAAGCTGCCGTGAAATTGCAGGCCGAGATCACGCGCCTGCAAAGCAGGCTGGAAGAATTGAGATCGCGCCGCGTGGATGCCGAAGCTGCACTCAACAACTTGATGAATCGGCCTGCCGAGACGCCTGTAGCCAAGATCACGTTGCCGCCCGTTCCGGTGGTCGTAGTCGATTACAGGCAACTCTATCAGATCGGACGCCGGAATCGCCCGGAGGTCTTGGCGTCTCTGCTCGGGATCGAGCGGGACGAAAAACGGATCGAGCTGGCCCGCAAGGACTATTGGCCGAGTTTCAACCTGGGCGGAACATTCGTCAATGTGGTCGGCCGTCAAATGGCTCCAGGCGCCATGCCCATTGACTCTAATGGCATGAACGTTGTCAGTTTCAATCTAGGCATCAACCTGCCGGTACACCGAAGCCGGTACGATGCTGGGGTGGCCGAGGCGACGGAGGCCAAGCTCGCTTCCACGCTCGACTATCAGCAAACTGTCAACGCCGTCGAGTCCTCCATTCGTGGGGTTGGTTTCCGGATCAGCACGCTTCGCGAGCAGATGACCGTTTTCAACACCACGCTGGTTCCACAAACGCAACAATCCCTCCAATCCGCCGAAGCTGCCTACTCCACCGGCAGCCTGGGAGTGCTCGATTTACTGGACAGCCAGCGCGTGCTGCTGGAAGTCCGCTTGGGCCTGGCGCAATTCACTACCGACTACATGAAATCCCTGGCAGACATGGAACGTGCCATTGGCTCGCCGTTTCCCGAGGTCAATCCGTGAAACCCCGGTTAAAGAAACTCTCAGTAGCGCTGGCTCTGTTGCTGTTAGGCGCCGCCATACCTGTGGCGGTCATCTGGAACCCTTGGCACTGGTCTTGGGCAGACCGTCTCACTTCCCGATTGCATGGGGACCCGGAAGCCGGACCTGTGCACAATCAGGCGGCGACCGCGCCGGCGAATCCTCCCCGGCAGCGCAAGATCAAGTACTGGCGCTCGTCCATGAATCCCACCGAGATCTCCAGCAAACCAGGCAAGGATTCCATGGGGATGGACCTCGTTCCCGTGTACGAGGATGGGCAATCACAGGAAGCTGGGATTCGAGTAGATCCCAGCTTCGTGCAAAACTTTGCCGTCAGGACGGTCAAAGCGGAGACGGGCTCTATTCCCATGGTTATCCGCACGGTCGGTCTGCTGAACTACAACGACAAGAGCCTCTCGTTCATTAACACCAAATTCGAGGGCTGGATTGAAAAAGCTTCCGTGAACTATATCGGCGAGCCGGTCACCAAGGGCCAGGTCCTCTTTGAAATCTACAGCCCGCAACTTGTAACCACGGAGCAGGACTACCTCTCCGCGCTTCAATACGTGCAGAAGCTGGCTGGGCGTGCGGACGCCGATGCGGTCGCGCGCGCCCGCTCGTTGCTCGATGCCACGCGGGAGCGGTTGCGCTACTGGGATATCGCCGACAGCCAGATTGACGAGTTGCAGCGTGCCGGAAAGATCACCCGAACGCTTAAGGTACTGTCGCCCGTTACGGGCATCGTAGTCACCAAGATGAGCGATTCGTTGGAGGGAGCGAAGCTGGCAGCCGGAATGAATGTGTACAAAGTAGCCGATTTGTCGACCATCTGGGTGTCAGTCGAAGTCTACGAGGACCAGATCCGGTATATGCAGCCCGGAAGACTGGCCGACATCACGGTAGACGCCTTCCCCAATCGGCATTGGTCTGGGAAGTTGATCTATCTCGATCCCACGGTCAACCAGCAGTCCCGCACCTTGAGCGCCTTCGTGCAGATTGCGAATCAGGATCAAAAACTGCGTCCACAAATGTACGCCAACGTGGAGGTGCACGTTCCGGTTGTAGCGGGCGCCGTCAAAGTACCCGAGGAGGCAGTGTTACATAGCGGCGAACGCAGCGTCGTGATCGTCGAAAAGACGAAGGGCCTGTTCGAACCGAGGGAGGTTGAATTGGGCGCATTAGGCGACGGCTATCGTGAAATTCGCAAGGGTGTGCGGGCCGGCGAAACAGTAGTCACCTCGTCGCAGTTCCTCATCGATTCGGAAAGCAATCTCAAAGCGGCCATTCAGACGATGCTCGCCGAGCGAACCGCCGCCGCCGGACCGAAGCCCACGTCGGCGGGTCCTATGGACGGCGGGAAGAAGATGCCGGAGCATCAACACTAGGAAACCCATGTTTGCGCGAATCATTCAATGGTCGATTCACAACAAGTTCCTGGTCCTGCTGAGCACCGTGTTCCTGATCGCCGCCGGCCTGTATTCCGTCCTTCATACACCGCTCGACGCGATTCCGGATCTTTCCGACGTTCAGGTGATCGTCTACACCGAGTATCCCGGACAGGCGCCGCAGATCGTTGAGGACCAGATCACGTATCCGCTCACCTCACAGATGCTCACGGTCCCGTATGCCAAAGTCGTGCGGGGTTACTCGTTCTTCGGGTTTTCGTTCGTTTACATCATTTTCGATGATGGCACCGATTTGTATTGGGCCCGCAGCCGGGTTCTCGAATCCCTCAACTACGTCTCCGGGCGGCTGCCGAAAGGAGTGACGCCGACGCTCGGGCCGGATGCAACCGGGGTTGGATGGGCCTTCATGTACGCGCTGAAGTCTGACCGCCACGACCTCAGCCAATTGCGCTCGATTCAGGATTGGTACCTGAAATATGGGTTGACCGGGGTGCCCGGGGTTTCCGAGGTGGCATCGATCGGGGGCTTCGTCAAGCAGTACCAGGTCACAGTGGATCCGAACAAACTGCGCGGCTATAACATCCCCATCTCTAAAGTCCGTACGGCGATCCAGCGCAGCAACAACGATGTAGGAGGCCGACTGCTGGAAGTGTCGGAAAAGGAGTTTATGATCCGTGGCCTTGGGTATATCAAGTCCCTCAAGGACCTGGACAAGACCGCCGTAGGTGTAGCTCAAAGCGGCACACCGATCCTGCTGAAGAACATCGCCACCGTGCAATACGGACCGGAGATCCGCCGCGGGCTTGCGGAGCTGGACGGCCAGGGTGAGACCGTCGGCGGCATCGTGGTGGTTCGCTTCGGCGCGAATGCCCGGCAGGTCATCCAAGACGTAAAGGCGAAGCTGGAGCAGTTGAAGCAGGGACTGCCAGAGGGCGTGCAAATCCAGGTGGTTTACGACCGCTCCCAGTTGATTGATCGCGCGGTGGACACGCTGCGCGGTAAGCTGCTCGAAGAGAGCATCGTCGTCGCCGTCGTCTGCATCATCTTTCTCTTTCACTTTCGCAGTGCGCTGGTTGCCATCATCACCCTTCCGGTGGCGATTCTGATGGCGTTCATCGTGATGCACCAACAAGGCATCAATGCCAACATCATGTCGTTGGGCGGAATCGCCATAGCCATCGGCGCCATGGTGGATGCAGCGATCATCATGATCGAGAACGCCCACAAGCACATCGAGCGCGACGGCGGCAAGACGCCGCATTGGGATCTCATTTCCGCCGCGGCTACCGAAGTGGGCCCGGCGCTCTTCTATTCGCTCCTGGTAATCACCGTGTCCTTCGTACCGGTCTTCACTCTGGAGGCTCAGGAAGGACGCCTGTTCAAGCCGCTGGCGTTCACGAAATCCTACTCCATGGCTGCCGCCGCGCTGCTTTCCGTCACGCTGGTTCCGGTTCTCATGGGATACCTAATCCGGGGCAAAATCCTCCCCGAAGATCGCAACCCGCTGAACCGCTTCCTGGTCTGGTTGTATCACCCGATCCTGGAATTCGTGCTTCGCTTCAAGTACCTGATGTTGGCAGTTGCGGTATTGATGGTTGCCGTCACGGTAATTCCGTTTGAACGTCTGGGGTCGGAGTTCATGCCGCCGCTTTGGGAAGGCGATCTTCTCTACATGCCGACCATGCTTCCGGGAGTCTCGATCACAAAAGCGCGGGAGGTTCTCCAGCAAACGGACAAGATCATCAAATCCTTCCCCGAGGTGGAGCACGTCTTCGGAAAGGTCGGCCGCGCTGAAACCGCAACCGATCCGGCGCCGCTTTCGATGATCGAGACCACCATCACTCTCAAGCCGGAGAGTCAATGGCCGAAAGGAATGACCGTGGATAAGCTGACAGACGACATGAATGCGGCGATTCAGATTCCGGGCGTAACCAACGCGTGGACCATGCCGATCAAGACGCGCACCGACATGCTCTCCACCGGCATTAAGACGCCGGTCGGCATCAAACTGGCAGGCCCGGACCTGAATAAGCTCGAAAAGCTGGGCAAGGATATCGAGGCGGTCATGCGCGAGGTGCCTGGCACGCTCAGCGTTTACGCCGAGCGCGTCATGGGTGGCAACTACCTGGACTTCTCCATTGACCGCGATGCGATTGCCCGCTACGGCCTGACGGTCGGCGATGTTCAGGATGTGATTCAAACCGCGATCGGCGGCATGGACATCACCACCACCGTTGAGGGCCTGGAGCGATACCCGGTGAATCTTCGTTACAACCGCGACTTTCGCGACGACATTCCCGCACTCGAATCGGTCCTGGTTCCAACGCCGGCGGGGCAGCAGATTCCGCTGGGGCAACTCGCATCGGTGAAGTATGTCCTGGGGCCGCCCGCCATCAAGAGCGAAGGCGCAAGGCCGAATGCCTGGATCTATGTCGATCTTCGCGGAATCGACGTTGGCACCTATGTCCAGAACGCACAGAAGGTGGTGGCGGAGAAAATCAAGCTGCCCACCGGCTATACCATCGCATGGAGCGGTCAGTACGAGTACATGCAACGCGCCAAGCAGCGGCTGATGTACGTGATACCTTTGACCGTCGTCATCATATTCGTGATCATCTTCCTGAACACAAAATCGTTGATCAAGACGGCGATCGTTTTTCTTGCGGTGCCCTTCTCCCTGGTAGGGGCAATCTGGCTCATATACCTGCTTGGCTACAACATGAGTGTTGCGGTGTGGGTCGGCATCATCGCTTTGGCAGGGCTCGATGCCGAGACCGGTGTGGTGATGCTGCTTTACCTGGATCAGGCCTACGAAGACTTCAAGCTGCGTGGGGTCCTCAACGACCGCAACGATCTGGCGGATTCCATTTATGTAGGCGCCGTAAAGAGGGTGCGGCCGAAAGTGATGACGATCTGCGTGATCGTGGCCGGTCTGGTTCCCATTCTGTGGAGCCAGGGAGCCGGCGCGGACGTCATGAAGCGCATCGCCACGCCAATGGTCGGCGGTGTGGTCACATCCGGAATCATGGAATTAGCGATCTACCCGATTATCTTTTTCCTCTGGCGAAGCCGGCGTCTGCCGAAGGGCGCTCCCTTCACCGGGTTCCATCATTTAAAGGAAACATGATGAAATATCCTGCTCTGTTATTGGCATTTTGCGCGGTGCTTTCGGCGGAAACGTTCCCCGCGCGACTGGAGAGGCCTCTTTGGCCCGACCAGGACGGAACTGTCGAGATCAACGATCAGGGGATCGCCTACTCGGCGGACAACAAGAAGCAGAGCCTGGGCTTCGCCTGGCCGGATATTCAGTACTTCGACCGCGTGAGTCCGAATGAGTTCGTCGTGCTGACGTACAAGGACCAGCGACTGCTGATGGGCCGGGACCGTGAGTATCGCTTCATCATCACGCAGGGCGAGTTATCCGATGCCTTGTTCGCGATGATCAGCAACCACTTGAAGCGGCCGGTAACCGACCGCGTGCCGCCAGGCAAGATCGCAACGGTGTATACCGTCCCCGTGAAGCGCAATCGCGGTCTGGGCGGTTCCGAAGGCGAACTCGAGTTCACCCGCAATGCGATCTATTACGTGACCAAAAACAAGAGCGACGGACGAACCTGGTTCATAGATCGTGACATCGTCGCAGTCTGGTCCGACGATCCTTACCGGCTGGAGATCCGCGCTTACGAGAACAATCGACGTGAATTCAGTCGAACGGCCACTTACAAGTTCGATCTGAAAGAGAAGCTCGATCCGGAGTTTTATCGTAAGCTGAAGCTGAAACTATACGGTCTGGAGACGAACAACGAAGTGATCCGTTGACCCGGCCCTGTCAACGCCGCGGGCTGGCCAGCGGCCGGGTCGCGATCTCTAGAAACTTCCCAGCCTCGCCACCGTGTTCGGAGGCGAATCGGTCCGCCGCGGCCAGATTCGCGAAAGCGATAATACTCGGTGAGCAGCGGTCGAAGTCCATCGGAACCGCCTGTCCGTCCCGATTGACCATATCGTGCGGGCGAAAGCAGGGAATCACGCCGCTGCCTTCCACCGCGAAGGCATCGGCCGGACGCAACAGGTCGCCCGTCTCGTAGTCGGCCACTTGTTCGAAGCGAACCGCTTGGCGCATCTGAGCGCCTTCGGTGAGCGCGCACGTTGGACAACAATAGACTCCGCGCTTATCACCCACGAACGCAACGGTGCGCATATCGGCATGAATCGGGCGTCCGCTGGCTTGGCACAACTCCCCTTGTGAGGAGATCCGCATCATCCGCCAGCCTGCGTATCCGAGGCCCAAGGCGAAGGCCACCACGATGCCGAGTCCAAGGATCTGCTGCGTGCGGCTCACCGCGCTCCTCCCAGTTCATCGTAACGCTGATCTCGCTGGCTGGCGAGTGACTTTGGGCGCGCGTGGATTTTGACGGTCCCTCGCTTTCGCCGCACGCAAACCGGCCCGAACGGTCTCACCGACGACGTGTAGCATCTTTATTGGCACGTCGCGCGGACGACTTCCTTCGGTAGCAGCGACGGCCAACTGAAAAGGCAGACGTCGTCGAAGCCCGAGAAAAAAACAAGGAAGATCGACTGTTGACGGCGCTCACGAACGCATTACGAATCGCCATTAGCGGAGGGTTTCCTGCTTCTGCGATCGGAAGGGTTCGTGGAGCATTGTCAAACAGGAAGTTGGCCCGGTAAGAGTGGCTTTACCCAATGTCAACGTTGCCGCCGATTGGCTCGGGATCGGCCGAGGCTCTTGAACACAAGGGAGGTTAATCGCCCGAGGGCATTGCCGGAGATTACGCACCCTTCTAGTCTAGGCAGTCGCAGTATTTGCGGAGGGACCGTAAATGCCGGGAACCCGGCCGCCCATTGGACGGATATAGCTACTGAGTTGACCGCGGTGGTGTACCGAGTGCTTGAGGGTGAGGGCGATGAATTCGACAGCCGGCAATTGAATGACTCCGAGGAGATCGATGACTTGAGTCAACTGTTCCGTGGACATCGCACGGACGCGGCCAAGCGCGATCGGCACCTTTGCCCGGTATTGAGCGACGCCGTCCGCGGGGGTCGCGATGCCACAGGCGTCGGAGTCGTCGGGAGGTGGATTGAATTGTCCATCCGCGATGGAATTGAGCAGCCACTCATCTTCGAGCACGATGTGGCGCACGAGGCCGATTCCGGACTTGGCCAGGGAGTCCGGCTGGTAGCTGAGATTGTCGTTGGGGACGGCTGCTAAGACGCTCAGGGTGGTCTGCATCTCGTATTCGAAATTCCCGAGCAGGTAGTCGGCGATGATCTTTGCTTCTGTAGAGTTCATAGTTGCTCCTAGTGCGGTGGAAGAGAGACTATTCTAACGCCTTTAGGAATGGGAATGGAACTGGGGATGGAATGTCAAACGATCGGCCCGGTTATGGTGTACTGCAGCTACGATGAAGCGGGAGGCGTTTGTCGGTCGCTCCAAAAGTTTACGATGGAGCGTACGTAGCACTTTCTAACAATTCATGGGCTTGTCTCGATTCCCCGAGCCATCACGAGAGCAGTCCGGACAAGGATGATTTTGAGATCTCGTGCTCACGGGTCTATGCGTCATGAGCTGAATGCGAAAGTTGCCATGATCCTCCATGACCTCGTCCGATCATTGATCAATCTGGTCTACCCAGTTCCGGCCAAAACAAACTAAGCGCATGCTCCAGTTCTGCTGGCGGCTGCCACAGCTTTCACGGCAATGGCGCGTTGAGAACCACCGTAATCGGCGAAATAACCGTGGGCCGATCCTGCGTGGCCAACACAAATTTCTGTCCGTTGCCGCCGACTGCGTAGCTGAAAGTGGAGTGCCACCCAAAACCGAACTGCAGCTTGCCGTTGAAAACGACAACCGGCTTCCCGGCACGAATTGGATTGCCAGCCTGGATCGGTACAGCCATTAAGCCCCCGTGCGGTTCGATATAGAACAGTTCCTTGCCGTCTTGACGCCAACGGGGTTCAGTGCCACCATCGACGGAGATTTTCGTCCGGTGGTCGGCCAGCTTATCGGGAGGCAGAAACTCACGAACATACACCTCGGGGTTGCCCGTTTCATCCGATGTGTAGGCTATCCATTTGCCGTCTGGGGAGAACTGCCCCTGGGACTCATTAAACGATGTCTGCACCAGGGGGAACTCCCTGTGAGTGGCAGTCTCGAACACCCACAGGTCTTCGTTACCTTTGTCAAAAACGGCGAACAGGATGAACTTGCCGTCGCTGGACCAGTCATATGGATTCCTTTGGGTCTGAGCCGCGGGCGGAGGAACCAGCGGCCGTTCGGGGCTCGATCCTTCAACGGTCTTCACGTAGGCGTTCCGAGGTGGGCGGTCGGAGGCAAAAACGACCTCTTTGTTATCCGGCGAGAGGACCGGCATGGACTCCCAGGCGGGATTGCGGGTGACGCGGTTGGCTGCACCGCGGTTCAGATCGAATGTCCAAATGTCTCCCGTTCCCGCTTCCGGGTCCATACGCGACCAAGCCAGCACGCTGCCGTCGCGGGACAAAAACACCCCCCGAAAACCTTGGCCTTCCGCAACTTGGCTCAGCATCCCGCCCTGACGGCTGAACCATCTCAAGCTGGCTGGCTGCTCTTCTTGGGTCCGGTAGGCTAGAATCCCCGACGAGGCGGTGAAACATGCAAACTTACTTGCCGCGTCATATCGCACAGATTTGGCGATTACGCGCGTCTCTCCTGTAAATTCGCCTCGCCGGGCGTTAAACGGTTGGGCGACCAGCGCGCGATTGGTGACATAAAGCAGAACTCCCGCGTCCGGCGACTTTTGGACATAGACCGCATTGGAATCGCTTCGTATGAGCGGCCGCGAGTCCGATCTGCCCAATTCGCCGAGTTTTAGCCACAAATTTTCCCGGGATGCACTTTGTGCGAAATAGATGAATTTGCGCCCGTCCGGCAGAAATACCGGCCATCGGTGGGAGTTTTCGTTCCGGGCCGCGTCGACAGACGTGACTGGAGTAGAGACGCCGCCCGTGGCGGGCACCGTGTGCAGCGGTCCTCCCGCAACGGGAGCAAAGAGGATAACGCCCGACTGGCTCCATGCTCCCCCGCGGCCATTCGGAGCGTCGCTGACTATTTTGACCGGTCCTCCGGCGACATTCACCGTTTTCAACTTTCCCTGCGCCAGGAAGGCGAGACAGCAACTGTCTGGCGACCAAAAAACATGATCCGCGTTCTCGGTCCCGGCGAGACTGTAGGGAACAGTTCCGTTCATGTCCCGAATCCAGATGCTTCCGGTTCCACTAGCACCCCGGTCGACCCTGGTCAACGCCATTCGTTTACCGTCGGGGGAAATCACCGGCACAGCAGCGTCCTCAAAAGGAATTTCGAAGCGGACCGGTTCCGGGAGATAAGCGGACGGAGCGGAAATGAACCGAAGAACGACCGTCGCCAGGACTCCGACCACACCCGCGGCCAGCGCTACCATTGCCAGGGTACGCCTGCCGTAAGCCTTGCCCTGACCAGTTTCGAGACCCTTGGCCGCGACGGGATAGACCCGCGGTGCGGAAGTATTGTTGGCGACAGATCCAACAAAGCGGTATCCCTGCCGCGGCACTGTAACGATGTAGGGTTGGCTGTCTGAATCGCCGAGCGCCTTCCGTAGCAGGAACACGGTTTGGGTGAGGTTCCCTTCTTCCACAAACGTGTCCGGCCAGACGGCCTTCAGAATGTCGTCCTTGGCCACCGTTGTGCCTGCGTTCTGGACAAGCAGCGCAAGCACATCGAACGCTTTCCCCGGCAGCGAAACGGGCTGGCCATCCCGAAGAAGGACGCGCCGGCGAACGTCCGCGCGAAAAGGCCCGAAATCAGAGAAGTCTCTTATTTCCATTACTTGATCTCGATGATTGAGGGGACCTGATCGAAATTGAGGAAGATTGAGCCGTTTCCGAAAGAGTTCAATCCCCCATGAGATGCATGCTCGCCTCCGGAGCCAGAAACCATTCTGGCAAATTTCACCGGAGGTTTTGCGATGCACCTCTTATTCGGCCTGCTCATGGCAGCCGCGGCAGCCGGTCAGCCGGTTGCGGAAATCTTCCTACCCAATATGAATGACCACGGCGTGAACCGGGCGTTGGGTCTGGCACGCGGCGTGGTGGAAGATGTCTATGCGGACATCGGAGTCCAGGTTGTGTGGCGTATCGGCAATACGCCTCCTTCGGGCTGTGAGAAGAAGCCGGGACGCCGGCAGATTGTCTTCGACCTAAAATTCGGAATTGCGAAGGGCCGGAATCCGGATGCTTTGGCGTTTGCCCAACCGTACTTACACGAAGGCTCTTGCGTCACACTCCTGATGGACAGGTTGCACGAAGAAGCCGCGCGGAATCCCGATACGACGGGTATCCTGTTAGGAAATGTGCTGGCGCACGAGATCGGGCATGTGCTGCAGGGAATTGAGCGGCACTCAGAAACCGGGCTGATGAAGGCGCGGTGGTCCGCGCGGGACATCAGGGAAATGTGGAGAACTCCGTTGCGTTTCTCCGATATCGACGTGGAGTTGGTCCTGGAGCCGTTTCGAGTCTTCCCTTCGCAGGGAATCTCGCAGGGGGCTGGAAGGGCGCACTAGAGTTTGGTTGCCAATAACGCGGGCAGTTGCGCCACGCTTGGGAGGATGTGCGTGTGGGGCTCGCGGCGAAGATTTTCAGCGGTGCCCGCGCCGGAGAGAACCCCGACCACTGCTCGCAAACCGCCATTGGTTCCTGCCTGGAGATCGAGCGGCGTATCTCCCACTGCCATCACTTCCGCCACATTATTGACCTGGGCCGCCTCCATCGCGTGAAAGAGCATAAACGGGGAGGGCCGCCCCTGCGTGACGTCATCACTGGCAGCCGAGGCGGTTGAAGATGGAGGCGGTGACGGCACGGTCGAAACCGGTGTTGGTGGCGACGAGAAAACCCTTGGCGCGGAGTTCGCGAATGGCCTCGCCGGCGCCGGCAATGGGCGGGACGGACCGGTACACCTCGATTAGGTCCGCTGTGAATTCGTCGTAAATCACCGTCGTGAGTTTTTCGCGATCGGCGTGCGCCGGAAGGGATTGCTTCCCAACGAAGTGGTGGATGATTTCCCGTTTCGAAGCGCCACGCCAGTGGCTGATCTCCTCTGGGGTGGAAGCAACACCATGGTGGGAGAGGGAGCGGCGCAGCAACTCGGGGACATTCCCGCGATCTGCAATGATGGTGCCGCCGATGTCCAGAATCACCAGACGAATGGGTGGCGGCGCACTGGTCCCGGCGCCGAACCCGGTTGACGGGATGGCTGCAGCGGCTACAAGGTGCTGCAGTGATTGTCTGCGCGAAATTTTCACAGGTGTCTCCAGATTCAACTGAGCGGCTCCGTCTTCAGAAGCAGTTCGAAACGGGAGCCGGCTCCGGGCGTGCTGTTGGCAATGATCGAAGTCCCGTGGGCTTTTGCAATAGTCTGCGCGATCGATAGCCCGAGACCCGCACCCGATCCCCCGGTGCGTGCCTGATCGGCTCGAAAGAAACGTTCAAAGATGTAAGGAAGATTCTCGGGCTGAATCCCCTGTCCCGTGTCTTTCACCGCGAGAACGACTCCATCTTCGACGGCCGTGGTAGATACACTAATATCGCCGCCCGCCGGCGTATATTTGAGGGCATTGTCTACCAGAGCCAACAGGAGTCTGCGAATTGCCTGCGAATTTGCCCGGATACGCGTGGGAGCGGGGAGCGTTTCGTTGCGAAAGGTAATGCATCTTAGATGTGCCACGGGCTCAAGCATTCCCATCACGTCCCCGACCACGCCGTTCAAATCGATCCAGTCCAGCGGAAACGGGTTGCTGTCACTGTCCGACCTGGCGAGTGCCAGCAAAGACTCGGTCAGTTCGGTCATACGTTCCGATTCGGCGCCGATTTCCTTTAGCGCCGCCCGGTACTCGGAGGCCGTCCGTTCACGCCGCAAGGCCAGTTCCGCTGTGGCACGGATCAAAGCGATGGGAGTCCGCAGTTCATGGGACGCATCCGCCGTAAACTGCCGGACGCGTTGAACGGCTCCGTCCAGCCGTTCCAATACCTGATTCCATGTCTCCGACATTCGCTGCAATTCATCCCCGGTCTGAGGTACGGTCAAACGGCCGGAGAGATTTTCGATGCTGATGGATTTGGCGACAGCAGTGATCTCGTCTACCGGAGAAAGCGCACGGCGGCTGATCCAGTATCCACCGAGGCATGCGATGACCAAAATCGCAGGAACCATGAGGAACAGGAGTTGACGAAAATCCCGCAGGATCGCGTTGGTTTCCGCCAGAGAACCAGCCACCAGAACATCGTAAGATTCCCGGCCAACCTGGATACGGGTGGTCAGACTGCGATAGGACTGTTCTCCGCGGACGAGGGTGGCGTAGACCGGCGCGGACACGGGTGCGTCAAAGGATAGAATCTTTGTTCCTGAGGGGGGAGTGAGGAAGCTACGGCCCGCCTGATCCCGCATGAGCATCAGATCGCCTTCGGGGACTTCGCGAGCGAACTCCCCCAACTCAAGCTGAAGCAGCTTTGCATCATTCAGACCACTTTCGAGCAGACCGCTTTCGAGTTCCAGCACAGTCCGCAGACCGATCACTCGGTCATGCAATCGCGATTCGACTCCGGCCATCAACCGATGGCTAAGCGCCAGCCACATGGCGCCGCCGAAGGCCCCCATTCCCATCAGCAGGATGGCGGCATACCACAGCGTCAAGTTGAGACGGACAGAGAATTTTCGCGTCATTTCCTCATCAATTCTCCCCGGCCCGCAGGCAATAGCCGATCCCGCGGATTGTGTGGATCAATTTCGGCTCGCCGGCGTGTTCGACTTTTGATCGCAGGAGGCGGGCAAACGCGTCGACGGTATTGCTCTCGATGTCGGCATTAGTGCTCCAGACGGTTTCCATCAGCAGATCCCGTGTCACCACACGGCCGGCATTCCGCAGCAATAGCTCGAGCATGGCGTGCTCGGTACGAGTGAGGTTGAGCGTCCGGGTTCCCCGGCGAACCTCCCGCGTGATTGGATTCATGATTAAATCCGCCGTCTGCAAACAGACAGGCTGCACAACGGGGCCGCGACGCCCGACGGCGTGAACCCGCGCGAACAATACTTCGAAGGAGAATGGCTTGGTGAGGTAGTCGTCGGCTCCGAGGTTCAAACCCTGCACGATGTCGCCGACCGCGTCTTTGGCGGTTAGGACGAGGATGGGAGTTCGGTCTCCGTGCGCGCGCAGGTGGCGGACAATGGAAAAGCCGTCCATTCCGGGCAGCATTACGTCGAGGAGGATGAGGTCGAATGCCCCCGCTTCTGCGATGCTCAGGGCGCTCCGGCCTTCATAGACGACGACGACGAAGTGTCCTTCTTCCGAGAGGCCCTGGCGAAGCAACCCGGCCATCCGCACTTCGTCCTCGACTACAAGAATTCGCATCGCGCCGATTGCCTCCATGGTAATGGGTAAACCTGAAGATTTGCTGTAATTCGTGGATTTCCTTCAGGCGTTTTTCAGAATCGTGAGGTTCACTGATTACAGGTAGGTGAACGGAATGAAAACGACTCGTGCGGCATTGCTGTTCCTGACTGCGCTCACCGTGATTGCGGCTTCAAACGGCTACCGGTCGATGGGCAGGATTTCCATTGGTGGGGATGGGGGTTGGGACTATCTAACGGTCGATAGCGAGGCGAGGCGGCTGTATGTTTCGCATGCGACGCATGTTGCCGTTGTCGATCTGGATAGCGAAAAAGTAGTGGGGGATATCCCTGACACTCCCGGAGTCCATGGGGTCGCGATTGCCAGAGCGCTCAACCGCGGATACACCAGCAACGGACGCGCAAACAATGTCACGGTGTTTGACCTCCAGACGCTGAAGCTGGTTGCCCAGGTGGCAACGGGCCAGAATCCTGACGCAATCTGGTACGATTCGGCGTCAAATAAAGTATTCACCTTCAATGGCAGATCAAAGGATGCAACCGTGATTGACGCAGCGACGAACCAGGTAGCGGCAACTATTCCGTTGGGAGGGAAGCCTGAATTTCCCGCCGCCGATGGCCACGGAAAGATCTACGTGAATATCGAGGACACCCATGAGATCGCGGAGATCGATGTGGCCAAGCTGTCTGTTACCAAGCGCTACGTCTTAAGCGGTTGCGAAGATCCAAGCGGCCTGGCGATGGATAGCAAGAGCCGCCGCCTGTTTTCGGTTTGCGGTAACAAGGTTATGGCGGTATCCGATCCGGATAGCGGCAAGGTGGTGGCTTCGCTGCCTATCGGAGCGGGTGCCGATGGGGCAGGATTCGATGCGGACCTCGGCCTGGCGTTCAGCTCAAACGGGGAGGGGTCGCTAACGGTGGTGCACAAGGTCGCTGGAAAGTATGAGGTGATGGAGACCGTGAAGACGCAGCGCAGTGCGCGGACAATGGCAATCGACCCGAAGACACACAAGATCTATCTGTCTGCTGCTGAACTTGGGCCTGCACCGGCGCCGACGGCGCAGCAGCCCCGGCCGCGTCCACAGCCGTTGCCGGGCACCTTTGGAGTGCTGGTGATCGGGCGTTAAAGTTAGATCGATGCGTTTCGCTATTGTTCCCGCAGTACTCATCGCCGTGAGCGCGGCTGCACAACAATCCGCACCCAGCGCGCCTCAGGCCGGAGCGGAAATCAAAACGGCGCCAACTGGGCCGCAATTTACACAGCCCGGCACTGCTACCGCGGCGGTCGCGCTGGATTTGCCGGCAGCGCTGGCACTGGCTCGCAACTACAACCAGCAATTTATGCAAGCCTACCTTGCGGCCGGCCTCGCGCGCGAGGACAGGCTGCAAGCGAGAGCGGCGCTGTTTCCCACGGTCACGGCACTGAGCCAGTATGTTTACACTCAGGGAAACGGAACCCCGTCCGGAGTTTTTGTTGCCAACGACGGTGTTCATATTTATAACGACCAGGCGATAGTGCATGCCGATCTTTTCTCGCTGGCGAAACGCGCTGATTATCAGCGGACTATTGCCGCCGAGGCCGCGGCCCGGGCGCGGCAGGAAATTGCGGCTCGCGGCCTGACAGCTGCCGTGGTGCAAACCTATTACAACCTGATTACGGCGCAGCGGCATGATGTGAACGCCCGCCGCAGTTTGAGTGAGGCGGCCGCTTTTCTGGACCTGACGCAGAAGCAGGAGCGCGGCGGAGAGGTAGCGCGTGCCGATGTGATCAAGGCAAAACTCCAATTCCAACAGCGCCAGCGCGACGTGTTGGATGCGCAAACGAACGTGCTGAAAGCCAAAATGTCACTCGGGGTTATTCTCTTCCCAGACGTTTCACAGCAGTTCAGCATCAGGGACGATCTGCGTCCGGACGCACCGCTGCCGCAATTGGACGAAGTACACCGGCTGGCAACTACGAACAATCCCGACATTCGCGGGGCGGAAGCAAACATTAAACAGTCGGAGGCAAGCATTGCGTCGGCGAAAGCAGCCTACTATCCCACGGTGGCGGTAGATTACTTCTACGGAATCGACGCCAATGTTCTGGATATCCGGGGCCCCGCGGATCGCAAAAATCTTGGTTCGGTGGTGCAAGGCACGCTGACAGTGCCCATCTGGAATTGGGGAGCAACGAGGAGTAAGATCCGGCAGGCGGGACTACAGCGGCGGCAAGCCGAGTACGACTTGACGTTCGCGCAACGGGGATTGCAATCGAATTTAAACCTGTTGTATCTGGAATCGCAGACGGCGCGCGCGCAGTTGGAATCGCTGCGGACTTCGCTCGATCTTTCTATCGAGAGTCTACGCCTCACAGTGCTGCGTTACCAGGCCGGTGAGGCCACTGCCCTCGAGGTGACGGATGCACAAAATACGCTCAACCTGGCAAGAAATGCTTACGACGATGGACTGGCGCGCTATCGCGTAGCACTGGCAAATTTGCAAGTCTTAACGGGCGGATTTTGAGAATGCAAAAGATCGCGTTTTGGCCAGCGGCGCTAGCCTGTCTGCTTCTCTGCGGATGCGCCAAGGAAAAGGCGAAAGAGACCGAACCCGTGCTGCCGGTTCAGGTTTCCGAAGTACGGAGCGAGCCCATCGATCGGGTGATCCATGCCGAGGGTGTGCTGCGGGCGTTGGACCAATCGAGCGTGATGCCAAAGATCAGCGCGCCGGTGAGCAAATTCTTCGCGAATCGCGGAGACCACGTTCAGAAGGGCCAGTTGCTGGCGACGCTGGAGAGCAAAGATCTGGCAGCAGCGGTAGCCGACGCGAAGGGCGCGCTGGATCAAGCCGAAGCCAGCTACCGGAACATTTCGTCAGCGACCGTTCCTAATGAAATCGTAAAGGCCCAGTCTGATGTGCAATCGTCAAAAGAGCAGTTGGATGCGGCGAAGAAACTGCTGGACAGCCGTGAGCAGTTGTACAAGGAAGGTGCGCTGGCGCGCCGTCTTGTGGACGAGGCCGCCGTCGCCTATGCACAGGCGAAGGCGGCTCACGATCTGGCGGTGAAAACCATCGAGTCGCTGCAAAACGTCGGCCGCCACGAGGAAGTGAAAGGCTCCGCGGGGGCTGCGGAGTCCGCCCGGGGTAAATATTTGGGCGCACAAGCGCAACTCTCCTACGCGGAAGTGAGAAGTCCCCTCTCGGGAGTTGTATCGGATCGCCCGCTGTTTGCAGGGGAAATGGCCAACGCCGGCTCGGCCCTTATCACCATCGTGGATATTTCGAGTGTGATTGCCCGCGTCAGTATTCCGCAATCTCAGGCCGCCTTTGTGAAGGTGGGTCAGGCGGCACATATTTCTTCGACTGACGGCGCTGCAGAAGCGGACGGTAAGGTGACGGTGGTCAGTCCGGCCGTAGATCCGCAAAGCACTACCGTGGAAGTTTGGGTGCAGGCGCAAAACTCCGGCGAGCGGCTGCGACCAGGCGGGACGGTTCGCATCACCATCCATGCCGGTACCATTCCAGATGCGCTGGTGGTGCCCGCCGAGGCACTGCTTCCCGCCGACGAAGGCGGTTCGGCCATATACGTTGTAGGTGCGGACTCGGTGGTGCATCAGCGCAAGGTGCAGGTGGGAGTGCGCAACGCGGAATCGGCGCAAATCTCAGGCGGCGCGAAAGTGGGCGAGAAAGTTGTAGTGGAGGGCGGCATCGGGTTATCGGATGGCGCGAAAGTGAAGGTTGAAAAGGGCGAGGCGAAACCGTCTCCCTCCGATGGAAAGGCTGCAAAGGAATGACCAGCCCTGAGACCGAGCACTGGACCGCCCGGCATGCCAAGCCGATTGTGTTCGTTGTTCTGACAATCATCGGCGCCGGGGCTTACCTCGCGTTCAATATTCCTGTTTCCGTTTTTCCGTCGACCGATTTTCCCAGGATCGTCATAGGCGCCGACAATGGCGTGGCGCCGATTGACCAGATGCTGGTGACTGTCACCCGGCCCGTGGAAGAGGCGATGAATGGGGTACAGGGATTGCTCCGCGTAAACTCCACTACGAGCCGGGGCACGGCCGAAGTGAATTTAACTTTTGACTGGGGCGTGGACATGTACCGCACGCTGGAGCTGGTGAACGCCGCGATGGCACGGGTGCAACCGACGCTGCCGCCGACGGTCAAACTGACTGCTAACCGGCTTACCTTCGCCGCCTTTCCGATTATTGGCTATAGCCTGACATCGAACACCATCCCGCAGACGCGCTTATGGGAATTGGCGACATACGAAATAAAGCCAAGACTCAACAGGCTATCCGGCGTCGCCGTCGTTGTTGTGCAGGGAGGACAGGAGCCTGAATTCGAAATCCGTATCGATCCGGGCAAGATGCTACAGACGGCGGTGACGGTGCCGAATATCCTGGACGCTGTGGCGCGCAGTAACCTGATCGATTCCCCAGGGCTAATGGAAGCCAATCATCAGCTGGTGTTGAGCCTGGTGAGCGGTCAGGCCAGGACCAAAGAAGAGATTGCGAACATCGTCATCAAGACGACGGGCGCTAATCTTCCAGTAACAATCGGCGACGTTGGAACAGTGTTGAATTCTGTGAAGCCCGTCTACACAATCGTGACGGCCAACGGCAGGCCCGCCGTTCTGCTGAACATAAACAGGCAGCCAGATGGCAACACAGTGACTGTAGCCGATGAGGTGCATGCGGAGATTGTCGCGATTCAGAAGACACTGCCGCCGGGAGTGCAGTTAACCCCGTTCTACGACCAATCGGAGATCGTGAACGATTCCATTAAGAGTGTCCGCGACGCAATTCTGATCGGCCTGGTGCTTGCGTCCGCCGTGCTGGTACTGTTTCTTCGCGACTGGGGAACCTCCCTGGTGGCGGGCCTCGTAATTCCGGCCACCATCGCCATCACGTTCGTCGCGTTCCGCGTCGTGGGTGAGAGCTTCAACCTGATGACGCTGGGAGGTCTGGCGGCGGCCGTGGGACTGGTGATCGACGACGCGATCGTTGTGGTGGAGAACATCGTTCTGCATCGCGACGCCGGGCAGAACCGCTCAGAGGCGATTCGCAGCGCAATTCGTGAAATCAGTAAGCCTCTGGTTGGTTCAACTATTACGCCGATCGTGGTCTTTCTGCCTTTGATCTCGATTGCCGGCGTAACGGGGGTGTTCTTCCGGGCGCTTGCGGTCACCGTGGCAATGGCGCTAATGACCTCCCTGTTCCTGGCGCTCACGTGGACCCCTACACTGAGTCACATCTTTCTCGGCCGGCGGAAATCGGAAGGCCCGTCCGCCCATGGACAACCAGAGACCAGCGGGCTGATGAGTAAGCTCGTGAAGGGATATGAAAGGCTGCTGCGGGGAGTATTGGCCCATCCCTTGATCCTGGCGGTGCTCATCGTCGTGATCGTTGGAGGCTCCTATCTCAGCTACCGGGCGCTGGGATCGGATTTGCTGCCGGCGATGGACGAAGGCGGATTTATTCTGGACTACATTATGCCCGCGGGTTCATCGCTTGCGGAGACGAACAAAGCCATATCCGAAGTGGAATCGATTCTGAAGGCGGTTCCGGAAGTAGAGAACACGTCGCGCCGCACGGGCCTGCAGCTTGGTCTGGCGCAAGTTACGGAAGCAAACACAGGCGACCTCACGGTCCGGCTCAAACGCGACCGCAAGCGGTCCGGCGAAGAGGTGATCAAGGAAGTCCGCGAGAAGGTTTCGGATGCACTTCCGCAGTTGCAGGTGGAATTTGTTCAGCTGCTGCAGGACATGATTGGCGATCTGACCGGCGCTCCCGAACCGATCCAGATCAAAATGTTTTCTCAGGATGCGGAACTGCTGCGGACGTGGGCGCCGAAGGTAGGAGATCGAATCAAGAAGATTTCCGGCGTAGTAGATGTACTGAACGGAATCGACAATACCATCAGTGGACCGGCGATCACGTTTAGGGTCGATCCGTCGGTGGCGGCGCGCGGAGGATTCTCGCCACAGGAGATTGAGCTCGACGCCAGCGCCATTTTACAGGGCGAACCGGCGTCGACGCCGGTGGTTGTTAATGACCGGGCGTACACGATCCGCGTGCGCTATCCGGAAGAGGCGCGGGATCGCGTCGAGACCATTCGCAATACCCTGCTGGTCAGTCAGAGCGGAAAGACGGGAACGCTGGGATCGCTGTCGTCGGTAGTGGAAGAGCCGGGACAGACGGAAATCCGGCGGGAGAATCTGCAACGCGTAGTGGCGGTGACCGCGCGGCTGGAGGGGCTCAACCTGGGCTCCGGAATTCAGGCGGTCAAGGATGCGATCGCCGGTCTTAACCTCCCTCCGGCCATCCGGATCGCCTTTGGCGGCGCGTATGCGGAGCAGCAGCAGTCGTTCCGCGATCTGGTCACGGTGCTCATACTGGCCATTGTGCTGGTGTTTACGGTGCTACTGTTTGAGTTCGGCGGATTCGCGGCGCCTATCGCGATACTGGCATCGGCCATTTTGTCGACCTCTGGTGCGTTCGCGGCGCTGCTGATCACGCAGACGACATTCAACATCTCCTCGTTCATGGGATTGATCATGGTGATCGGGATTGTTGCGAAGAACGGAATCTTGCTGTTGGATGCCGACCAGCGGTTCCGGGCCGAAGGAGCGTCGGCGATTGACGCGATGATCCAGGCTGGGGAACGCCGGCTGCGGCCCATTCTGATGACGGCGCTGGCGACTATTGCGGGCATGATTCCACTCTCCCTGGCCTGGGGCGCGGGGTCTCAGATTCTGCAGCCTCTGGCGATCGCCGTGATCGGCGGCATTCTGGCGTCGATGTTCCTGTCGCTCATCGTGACGCCGGCGGTCCACTATTTCCTGACACGGCAGTAGGATCCCGGCGAGGCGGCCAGTATCAAAATCGGCCGCTGCGTTCTGACGCCGAAGTTGTTCCTCCAGCCGCTGCGGCTGTGCTCGGCATCCTCAATGTGAACCGGGTTTCCGCGTCGGTAGACGAAACCGTGAGAGTGCCGCCGTGCGCCGTCGCGATTTCGTGAGCTATGTAGAGTCCAAGGCCGAGGCCCTCACGATTTTGGACGGCGACGCTGCTGCGATAAAAAGGCTGGAACAATCGCTCCAAGGCGGCGTCGGGAATTGGGTCGCCGCTATTAGAGACGGAGAGTTCGAAAACGCCTTCCCCGCTGAAGGCCCGCACCCGCACGGGTCGCTCGATGGAGCCATAGCAGAGCGCGTTGCCAAGGAGGTTTGAGAGCAACTGGGCAATGCGGGATTGATCGCAATTGACAGGCTCCGTCAACGTGAGGTCTGCTTCCACGTCCCGATCCGGAAAGCCAGCCTGCGATTCGGCGATGACCGAGCGCAGAAGCGGTTCCAGCGGCTCAATTGCGTTGCTGTCGAGCGACAGACCGCTGCCTAAACGTCCGCGCGCGAGATCGAGCAGATTGTCAATGAGGGTCAGCATGCGCTTGCAGCTGTCTCTCATCAAACCGCTCATCTCTGCCGTTTCCTTCGTAATTGGAGTCTTCCTCAGGAACAATTCCATCAAGGAGTTGACCGATCTCATGGGAGCTCGCAAATCATGCGCCAGCACCGCGATAAACTGTTCGCGCAGTTCCGACTCCGCGCGCTCGTCCCGAAGATCGGATTCAGTGAGGGCTAATCTCCGGGCGGAGTCGATATCTTTGGCAATCAATTCCGCAAACAGCCGGAACATACCGATGGTTTCAGGAGTCCGGAGGATCGCGGGCCTGGGATCAATGGCACACAATGTTCCGAAGAACGATTGGTCCTCAAGAATGATTGGCACTGAAATATAACTCTGAAATCCGTACATTGCCGGCGTGGGATGAACGCACCACAATACATCTTCCGCAACGTGATCGATAATTACCGGTTCCCGGCTTTGCCTGATTTCATTACAGATGGTGGTATCTATCTGTAATTCGCCGCCCGGTTTAAGGCCGAAGTTGATTTCATCCAACACACTGCACGCGATCCAGCGGTCTTTCGTTACCCGTGCTACGGCCGCGAATCTCATTCCCGTCGTTCGGCAAATGACGTCGAGGATCGTTGGTACAGATTCCATCCGACTGACGTTGGCGATGTCTATTTGAAGGTCTTCCGCCATTTATTCATCTCCAGGCATATCTCAGGGAACACGCGATAGCGAAGAACGGTGCAGGTGAATTGCAGAGCAGCTATCCGGGGATAAATCCAGTGTAGCGCAAGTGGATTTGATGAGAGATTTACGTGGGCCGGTCCAACTGGTTTTACGGCGGCGGTCCGCCGTAAAACGGCTCCGTGCCGCTGCCCCGCTGCGCGCCGGTTGACAACGCGCGGCTTTGAAATAACCAACTACCTAGATTTTGCGGTCCACACTTGAACTATGCTGCGTTCGAACCGCCTAAAACCAGCCGCGCCCGGATCCCGCCGAATGGCGTGACCCGGGCCTGCGGAAAAACGCGGCTTACAGGTGCAGAGTGCCTCAGCAGTTCAGGGCTTACCCTGTCCGGAGAACAGTGTAAGGCGGTAGCCCACTGCCGGACGCTGGGCCGGCTGTTTAAACAGCAGTCGTGTGACGATGCTCTGGCCGGGAAGCAGGACGCCGTCCGTCAGGAACAAGCGCAGATAAGGCTCGCTCCTTCCCGTTAGGCCGCTGGCGTTTTCCATTAAGACCCCGTCAGGGAGTGTTTCGGCTATCAGCAGCAGATGGGTATCCACGGGAGACGTCCCGTTATTCGTGATCCTGTAAACGTCTTCCTGCCGCCCCTCTTCCAAGCGATTAGACTCGGTTCGTACCACGTCCACCAAGCGGGTCACGTCCAGGAACTCAAGCCCCAAGTCGCGCCGGGAAAGCGCGTCGTTGTTGGATCGGGGGAGGCCGCTGGGCATCCGTCCATCATGGGCGCCCAGAGCGACGAGCTCCGGATGGAAGGCCGAGTACGTCAGGTCCTGCTCGTTCGGCTCGAGTGTTTTGGTAGTCGACTTCGGGTCGAACTGGACGAGGGCCGGATCGTAAAGGGCGTTCTCCAGGAAATCAGTAAGGTCATCGACCTGATTCTCATCAAGACCGAGGCCGCGGGCCGAACCCGGTCCGCGAGGGTTCGTGAAGCGAGCCGTGAGCGTCCCGGCAGCGGCGGCACCCGCGTCCTGCGGCACACCCTGGTTGAAGTACCGCACTACGTCCTTAACACTTGTGAAGGAACCGTTGTGGAAGAAAAATTTGCCATCTTTGAGCTGCCGCAGCGTCAGGGCGCGAAACTTAAAGGCGTCATCCTCACGTGCCGTGATTTCCCGTCTTCCATCATCTCGGAATTTTGGATCATTTCTTGCCAGAACGTTCAGAGCCTGAAGAGGATGGTCGGCGAGCCCGAGGTTAAAGAAGTTCTCTTCAACGAACTGACCGGCTCCGGCCACATCGGGGTCGTTCACCTGCTTGTTGAGCATAGGGCCGCTGTGACAGGAGTAGCAGCCAGCGCCACCATTGCCGGCAGGCTTGAAGAAGAGTTCGGCTCCGCGCTGCTGGCTGGCCGTGAGGGCGCCGTTTTCGCCCGCCAGGAAGCGGTCCCAGGGCGTGTTTCGGGTGACTGCAGTTCGCAGGAACGTCGCCGTCGCCCGCAAGACTGTAATGTCATTGATTAAGAGATTCGGGTCTCCCTGCGCATCAGCTTGGGCTGCCTCTTCGGGAAACGCATCTCTGAAAAGTTTCTGGTAGGTTTTGAATCCCTGCAGTTCGGCTGATTGCGCCTCCAGCATGCGATGAGCGTCCAGTAACAAAAGGGCAACGCTCTCCACGGCGGAAAATCCGAACGGGTTAAGGCCACCGGGGGCCGAGTCAGGCTCACCGGCGAAGCCGCCCAACAAGAGACGATTATTGTAGGCTGCCCCAATCACCGTGGGTGCGTTTCGCCCCACGCTGTCCAACGCGTCAAGACGGCCTGTTCTCATCAGCGGGCCTGGGAACGGTAGCTTGCGTCCCCTGGCTGGACTTGCCACGGCTAATTGGTAGACGTCGGTGAGAGTAGGAAGTTCATCAACCATCGCGTCGCCGGGGAACAGGGGCGTCTGCCGCACGCGCGGAAGTTCGGCACGAGGCCGCCGGCGTGGAATGAAGGTCCCTGCGGCATCAGTGTAGCCCCGACCCTCGCCGCCGACGGAGAAATTCAACAGAGTGCCTGCCTTTCCTGCCGCCTCGCCCATGTGACAGCTGCCGCAGGACCCGGTCTGCCTGGTATTTAACGCGCCGCCGAATTCAGGATGAATTCTGGCCGTTCGGATCGGATCGAAGAAGAGCATTTTCCCGAGGTAGCGCTTCGCTTCTGTTGTTTTGAAAAGCGGGTCTGGGCTTCCATCGGCCAATTGCGGCTGCGGGAGATCGGAATCTCGCGCCGGCACCATCAACTTCCTGATTCCGCCGACCTGCTGATCAATGTACTCCCGCAACTGCGTGGGGCTGCTTCCTTGAGCGGCGGCCACTCCGCACGTAAAGGAAACAAGGATGAGTCCGGCCGCTCCGGCTCGGGCTATCAGTTCGTGAGGCAAATGCCGTTTGACCGGCTTGGACGCGCGCGCTCCAAAACGCCGTCTCGGTTCGTTCTTCATGTTCGCCTACCTCCAGAGATTAAACAGGGAACAAGCTTCAGAGGCTTGCCGATCAGGACTGCGAGTCGACGTGCGCCGGCACAGGCTGGCTTGGAAAGAAATCCGATTCCGCCGACGTCGATCGTCCTGTTACCTTGTTCGTCAGACAAATGCCGTCTCAACCGCGGAAAATTCCCTTGCGGGTTGAAAAGTTCGCTGGAAAGTTTTTATCCGGAAGATACGTCAGTAGCGGCGTGAGCGAGAATCTTCTCCGTTTCCGCCTTACAGGGTTAGAGGACGAGTATGGACATGCGGGTGTTTTCGTGGCTGCTCTTTATCCCGGCCGTTGGGCTGTGGTGCAGCGCGCTATTCCAAGTTGTCTTCTGCTCGGTTGGATCGGCATTTTCGGGAGATTGCAGTGGGTGCTGCCGTGGTCGGCCAATGTACTGTATTTGATCAGTCTGGGTTTGGGGCTCTTTCGCCGGCAGCCAGGACGGCAGGAACTGATCCTGAGCCTGGTGGCGATTCCACTGGCTCTGGTAACCCTGGTAAACCGGACGATCGAAATTAATGAGGCGGGCGACCGCATGGCGGTTGTCGTCGGGTTGGGCTTCTACTTATGGCTGGGGAGCCTGGTGGCGCTGGCAGCAGCGCAGTTGATTCGAATGCAGCGGTCTTATGACGGAATCGTTTGACGGAATGCAGAATCGCCACCGTACCGGCCGCCTGAGGCGTATGGCAGCGCACCTCCTCTCCCTGCCGCTGATTGGTGCGGGATGTTTTGGGCTGTTCGCCTGCTGCTCTGGGACAACCTTGCAGGCTCAGAACCGCGCGGGCGAACTCCGCTACCTAATACCAGCGGAGAGCTTCGCTGAACCCTCCCCGCGCGAGAACAACGCCATTACGGTTGCCATCTGCGAGGGGAAGGCGAAAGGATCGGTTTGCGATACCTGCCCCGGAGATTCCTCGAAAGCCGGTATCGGCTTTTCATTGAAGCGCGTGATCCTCGGCCGCTTTGTGACACCGGGAGAGATGGATGCGTTGGTGACGGCTTTCGGCTGCGAACAAATGCACGCGAGCGTCGGCTGGGGCTTCCTGGTCAGCCGCCGGGCCGGGAAATGGGCAAGCCATGAGGAAGTGCTGGGCCTCGAACTGGATCGTTGTCACCGGATGCAGTTCCGCAGCGGGCGGCAACTGCTGTTGTGCGAAGACTATCGCATGGCGTCCTGGAGTTTGCTGCACAGTGTGACCGCGATTTTCGCAAAGGACGAATCGATCGTCTTCCGGAACCTGGTGACCGCTGCCGACACGACAGGAGTGTGCGAGGAACAAAGCCGGCCGCAAAAGGCGCAGATCGACAAAATCGAATTCCGTGACCTGAATGGCGACGGAATCGAGGATGTTTCCTTTGCGGTATCGTTTGGCGCGCTCGGCGAGTCGCAGCGGCGGCGGGAACTTTGTGAGGAAGCCAAGTCCGACAAACCCGGCGCCCTCCCGCCACAGCCAGACGTGATGAAGCCCTACCAGATTGATTACTTGTTTGATGGCGTGCGATTCAAACTGACGGAGAAAAGTGTGGCTGCCTCGAAGTTATTCCAGCTGGATGAATGACCCGCGCTGTCGCCGCAACCCGATCGGACGGCCGGGCCGCAAATATCCTGACAACGCCGTTCCAACTCACGCGCGAGCTTGCGGCCGGTAGTCTTGCCTTCACTCCGGCTACACTAACGGCTTTTGTATACCGTTCGGTACGGTGACGACAGGAAGCCTAAAGCCCCTATTGCAGCCCCAACAGCGACACCCACCGGCACATACTTTGCCAAATCGTGACCTTCACCCGGGCAGCTGACACAGGCCGCCATGCTGGCGCCGGCCCCAACGCCTGCTCCAACCAGCATCCAGAGCACTCCCCGGCGGACTCTCGTACCGGAGTCAAACACCCTGAGCCTGCGAATGTCCGCACGCGGGATCGAGCGCTCTCCCGAGGCTTCGCGTACCACCACGGCATCCGGACTGGCTGATACCAGCGTGGTCTTCAACGGGCCGCCCCCGCGTCGCTCCGTTATTTCAATTTTCTGTGCGGACGGAATCCGCTGGACAGTTTCCCAATCAGCAGCGAGCAGCAGACTACTCGCAAACAAAATCAAACAGAGTTTCACAGGTTCACCATGAAGAGGCCAACCGGAGCAATTCAGCTTAGCCAGGAAGCCAATTATGTCACAGCAACGGTCCTGCCGCGCCTGGGTGGACTTAGGCAATCACCGAAATGGATGCGGGGCTGCCTGTATATGCCTTGACATGCATGCGCTCTGTAGAATGGATCGAGTGTGTGTGCCCCAAATCGAGATCGCCTACGATCCGGTCACCCTGTTTTTCGCCTGAAGCCAACCATTATCAAACCTTCGAGGGAAATCATGTCTCAGGAATATATAGAGATCCGCGGTGCGCGTGAGAATAATCTCAAGAACGTCTCGCTGCGCATCCCCAAACGCAGGATCACGATCTTTACCGGTGTCTCGGGTTCCGGTAAATCGTCGATCGTCTTCGATACCATCGCGACCGAGGCACAACGGCAGATGAACGAGAATTTCAGCATGTTCATCCGCACCTTCCTGCCGCGCTACTCCCAGCCGGACGTCGATGCCATTGAGAACCTGAGCATGCCTATCGTCGTGGACCAGAAGCGGCTTGGCGGCGGGTCCCATTCGACGATGGGCACAATCACCGATATCTACCCGGTGCTGCGCCGATTGTATTCCCAAGCCGGCCAACCGTACGTGGGTCATTCGAATGTCTTTTCCTTCAACGACCCGAAGGGGATGTGCCCGAACTGCAACGGCCTCGGCCGCAAAGTGGGAGTGGATCTGGATCTGTTCCTCGATAAATCCAAAACACTGAACGAAGGCGCAATCCTGTTCCATGAGTATGCCATCGATAGCTGGGGCTGGAACATCCTTGGCCAGTCAAAGCTCTTCGACATGGAAAAGAAGCTTGCGAAGTTCAGCGAAAAAGAAATGGAATTGCTCCTATACGGCAAACCTTATAAGGTGAAAACAAAAGTCGCAGGCAAGGACTTCAATTTAACGAACGAAGGCATCATCAGCAAGTTCACAGCCAAGTACATCACGCGCGACGTGAAGACCATGTCTGAACGTACGCAAAGGGTCGTGGCGCCTTACATCACCATGGCGCCGTGTACGGTATGCAAGGGCGCGCGCTTAAGTCAGGAAGTGCTGAAGTGCAAGATCGACGGATACAACATCGCGGACCTTGCTTCAATGGAAGTGGGCCAGTTGATCGGTGTGATTCAGAAGATGAAGGAACCGAAAGCGATCCCCATACTGAAAACACTGATCCAACGCCTGCAACACCTCGTGGACATCGGACTCGAATATCTCACCTTAAATCGGGAAACCGAGACACTCTCCGGCGGCGAATCACAGCGCGTGAAGATCGTAAAACACCTCAGCAGCAGCCTGGTGGACGTGATGTATGTGTTCGATGAGCCCAGCGTGGGTCTTCACCCGCGAGATGTGCACCGCCTGAATGAACTTCTTCAGCAATTGCGTGATCGGGGCAATACGATACTGGTGGTAGAGCACGATCCCGATGTCATTAAAGTGGCTGACCATATAGTGGACGTGGGTCCGCACGCAGGGAGTCAGGGCGGCCAGGTCATGTTCGAAGGCCCGTTAAAGGACCTTTTGAGTTCGGAAACGCTAACCGGAAAATATACGAAACTGCCGGTTTCGATTAAAAGTAATTTTCGTTCCCATAGAGGAAAGCTGCCGATCAAGAATGCGAAGGCCAACAACCTGCAGAATGTGAGCGTGGACATTCCGAAGGGCGTACTCACGGTTATCACGGGCGTGGCCGGTTCGGGGAAGAGTTCGCTGATTCACCAGACGTTTCTACGTCAATACCCGGACTCCATTGTGATCGATCAAGTTCCTGTGGGTGTATCGAGCAGGTCCAATCCCGGCACCTATACCGGCATCATGGACGAGGTGCGAAAAGCCTTCGCAGCCGCGGATAAGGTGAGCCCGTCGCTGTTCAGCTTCAGTTCGAAAGGTGCATGCGAAAACTGCCAGGGACTGGGAGTGATCTACATA
This sequence comes from Bryobacteraceae bacterium, assembly GCA_040002435.1. GTDB lineage: Bacteria > Acidobacteriota > Terriglobia > Bryobacterales > Bryobacteraceae > JANXXV01. Next base: position 11,708 of record JBDUEM010000028.1, on the reverse strand, counting down.
GAGATCCCGGCAATGGGCGAGGTCAAATCGTCATGTGAGATCTGCGAGGGCAAACGCTTCAAGGATGAAGTACTGGAACACAAGCTCAATGGAAAATCGATCAACGATGTCCTGGAAATGACGGTCAGGCAGGCGCTCGCTTACTTCAAGATCGACAAGATCACGACGAAGCTGCAGGCCATGAGCGACGTGGGCCTCGATTACCTGACCCTGGGCCAGCCGTTGAGCACGTTGTCCGGCGGCGAATGCCAGCGCATCAAACTGGCGAGTGAACTGCACAAAAAGGGCAGCATCTACGTGCTGGATGAGCCTACCACCGGCTTACACATGTCGGATATCAGTCACCTGCTGGAGATAATGAACCGCCTCGTGGACGCGGGCAATACCGTGATTGTCATCGAACATAACACCAGGGTGATAAAGAGTGCGGACTGGATTATCGATATGGGCCCCGAGGGCGGCACTAAGGGCGGCAGGGTCCAGTTCGAGGGCACGCCCAAGCAGTTGCTCACCGCCAGGAATTCGTTGACCAGCGAGTACATTCGGAATTAGCGCGATGGGCCAAGCCTCTTCACGAGGCCCTCGTTTGGCAGGCGGAACGCGCCATTGGCGGAACTTTCCTGGATTGCGTTTCAGTCCGAGACGATTCTCAAGGCCTCGTCGAAACGCGCCTGCCGCATGTTTTGCAAGAGTTGTTCCCAATGAACCCTGCCATAGACGGTTTTCGCCTGGTTGTCCGCCAGACTGATTTCGCGCGTCCAGAAGCGCCGCTGAAAGTCACTGTAAGTGGGAAGGGGCTCACTGCGATCGATTGGTTTATTCGACGATGCCAGCGTTAAGAACGCCATGGCGTAGAACATGTGCGCGAGCTGCCTCATCAGATAGAATCTGGCTCTCTGGTACTCCTGCGGCACTTCGCCGAAATACTCCTGAAGATAGATGGTCTCCGCCGGTTCCTCGTGGACAAGCATGTTCGCAACCACCGCGAGGTCGGCATACCGATCGTTCTGGAAAGCAGCCTCCCAGTCCACCAGCCACAGACGGTTGCCGTCGAAGAGCATATTGTCGGGCTTGAACAGGTCGTTATGGCTCGGCGCCAGATCCGAATCGAGACGCGAGTAGACGGAGGACACTTGCTGGTGGCGAGCGAACAGTTCCCCTGTCTCGTTTTCCGGCAGAATGCTCGACGCCCGGAAGCTTTCGAGGAAGCCGTCCAGGGCAGGTCCGCGATTCAAGAGGAACGTGCATGTGGTATTGAAGGGCGCTTTGGGAAACACCGGCAGCGCATGCAAGGCCCGCAGTACGGCTGGAATCCGAACCCGCGCGTCTTGCGCGGGTAAGGGTACAGTCTTCACAAAATCGGTGATAGAGATCCGATCCTCAGCGCTGGCATACCGCACACGGGGCGCCAACCCTGCATCGGCCGCCGCCTGCATGCATGTGAAATGGCGCGTCATATCGCCGGCGCGCGTGTTGATGCGCAGCAGGTATGCAGATCCTCGAACGGTAATACGAAAGGCCCGGTTGGAGCCTGGCCGCTCGGTCAGGTCGCGGATATCTTCGAATTCGGCGACACCGAAAGCCTCCCTAAGGCCGAGCGTAGCGGCGGCGCGGTGTTCTTGTGGAATCATAAGCGATATTACTCGGGTTTCGGACCCCGAACCAGCTTTATTTGCCGCTGCCGTACACCTCTATCCTTTTTAGTTTCAATCTTTTAGACTTCCGGGTGGGGGGATTGTTATCCTGGAAATCCCGCCTTGCCTGCGTCTATTTTGCTGCTCACATCCGTTCATTCAGTTTTGGTTGCCATCTGCAATCGTGAGGAACTGCGGACCATGGGCGTGCTGGCGGCAGTGATGAGGAGCATGTAATTCCAAGCCCGGGAGCGAATCACACACAAAGTTGCCGGCATGGTACGACTGCATCCGGCCAGCCCGGGAACCTGACAACGAATCCCCGGACGCAGTACCGAAAGAGTCCCTCGTGTGGTGATTGATTGGATGCGTTCCCGGCTCATAATATCTGAGGTACGGGACTTTGCTTATTACGGGTTCACCTGGCCGACCTGCACCGCGCGGGACGCTACGACCGGATGTCGGACGACGTGCGCAGGTTGACGGGGCGGGAGCCATTGAGCTTGCAGGAAGTCGTCCTTACACTGCGCCAATTCAGAGAAGAGTGTGGTGGCGGTATGGGCGGAACGCTCAGGGCAACTGAAATCGCGGATTAAGCACTTTGTCGGCTGTCTCCGCACCGTATACCGGAAGGCCGGGATCCGTGAGCAATCCGATTTGCTTGAGCACGGACGCCTGGTCCCAATAGATATGCTCATGGGCCACTTTCCCGTCCCGAAACCTGACGATGGCAACCAGCGGGATGCGGACTTTGCAGTTCGTTGGGGCGACTCCAGGCAGCATCCAGGGAACGGGCTGCGAGTGAGTGAAAGAGAGGATCATCTCATCCACCAACTGATCTTCCCCGACGGTCCGCGATACAGGACGGATGTTCATGTCCGGAGGCATGGTCGGAATGAAATCCTGCGAGTAGAAAGAGCGTAACGATTCAACGCCATAGCCACCGGTAAGAGTTGGAATATGGTTTACGTAGGAATCGGCAACCATTGTTTCGAGCGTGGCTTCCGTGTTGTGCGTTTCAAACTCATGCTTCAGATGCTCTTCCCAAAGCGCGATTAATTCGTCTTTCCGCATGCAGTGAGGATAGCACCGGAATGCAGTGAATATGGGCGCAAACCACTATAAGGGCGTTACTGAACGGGCTCAAGGTTACAGCAATAAGTTCAAAAAAAAGGCGTAAACAGTTTCCGCTTTGGTCCATCTAACCGATTAGTGAGATATGAGCGTTTAGTATTCCGCTACCACCATGCCCGCCCCGTCTGCTAATCCTCCCGCCCGTTCGAAACTGATTTGGCTAGCGGCGATTGCTGCGCTGGGAATCGGATGGTGGATCTACCATGGCCGCACTGTCCTCTCGCAGGACAAGCAAAGCGCGAACTCTGCCGATAAAGGCCGCGAGGGCGGAGGCGGCAGGGGACAAGCTCAAGAAACTCCCGTCGCCGCCGCGAAAGCACGCCTCGGGAATATTCCCGTCTATCTTGACGGTCTGGGCGCCGTCAACGCGTTCTATACCGTTACGGTACGCAGCCGCGTGGACGGCGAACTGATGAGTATGCCTGTGCGCGAAGGCGATTCCATTAAACAGGGCGAGCTTCTCGCCCAGATCGACCCTCGTCCCTACCAGGTGCAGCTGGAGCAGGCTGAAGGTCAGATGGCCCGAGACCAGGCCCTGCTGTCGAATGCCCGGCTTGACTTGGCCCGCTATCAGACGCTGCTATCCCAGGATGCAATTCCGAAACAACAACTGGACACACAACGTGCGCTGGTGGCCCAGTATGAAGGAACGGTAAAACAGGACCAGGCGGCAATGGACACCGCCAAGCTCCAGTTGACCTACGCCAGAATCACGGCTCCCATCAGTGGCCGCATCGGTTTGCGGCTTGTCGACCCGGGCAATATCGTGCACGCCAGCGATGCAAACGGAATCGTGGTCATCACGCAGTTGCAGCCCATTGCCGTCCTCTTCACCATCCCTGAAGACAATCTGCCTGCGGTTCGAAATAAGCTTCGCGGCGGCGCCACGCTTCCGGTGCAAGCATTCAACAGGGATCGTACCGTCAAGCTGGCGGACGGACGCTTGCTGACGTTCGATAATCAGATTGATCCGCAAACCGGAACGTCGCGTCTGAAAGCGGTGTTTGAGAATCGGGACAGTGCCCTCTTTCCGAATCAGTTCGTAAATATCCGGCTGCTGGTGGAAACGCAGCACAATCAGGTTCTCATTCCCGCCGTCGCCATTCAGCGCGGACAGCAAGGCACGTTCGTTTATGTTGTGAAGGCGGATCAGACCGTGGAAGTGAGGCCCGTGCAACTGGGAGTCACGGAAGCCAACGACACCTCAATCGCCAAGGGCTTGCAAGCGGGTGAAGTGGTGGTGACAGACGGCTCGGATCGTCTCCAGGCCGGCAGTAAGGTGCGAGTTCGCGGAAAGAATTCCGGCGCGGCCGTGACGCCTGTCTCATGAGTCCGTCGAGAATTTTCATCCTGCGGCCGGTAGCGACCGCTCTCCTGATGGCCGGGCTGGTGCTGGTCGGCATCATCGCGTATCGCCAACTACCGATCTCGGCGCTGCCCCAAGTCGACTATCCAACGATTCAGGTGCAGACGTTCTACCCAGGGGCCAGCCCGGAGGTGATGACGTCAGCCGTCACGGCACCGCTGGAAAGGCAATTCGGCCAGGTCCCCGGGCTGAACCAGATGACTTCCACCAGTTCGTACGGCAGCTCCCTGATCACGCTGCAGTTTTCACTCGATCTGAACATCGATATCGCGGAGCAGGAAGTGCAGGCCGCGATCAACGCTTCGGGGACCTACCTTCCCAGGGATCTGCCGAATCCCCCGATCTACAGCAAGACGAATCCCGCCGACGCACCCATCCTGACGCTGGCGCTGACTTCGAACGTGCTGCCGCTTCCGAAGGTGCAGGAACTGGCGGACACGCGCCTGGCCCAGAAGGTGTCTCAGCTTCCGGGAGTTGGCTTGGTCAGCATCAGCGGCGGCCAGCGCCCCGCGGTCCGCGTGCAGGCGAATCCCACTGCACTGGCTTCCTACGGAATGAGTCTGGAAGATCTGCGCACGGCTCTCAGCCAGGCGAATGTGAACCAGGCGAAAGGCAACCTGGATGGCCCACAGCAGGCATGGACTATCACCGCGAACGATCAGCTGCTTTCCGGAGCGCAGTATGCACCCATCATCGTCGCCTACCGCAACGGCGCGCCGGTACGCCTCTCCGACGTCGCCACAATCATTGACAGCGCGGAGAACGTGGAGCAGGCGGCCTGGAAGGATCTGACGCCCGCCGTCATCTTAAATATTCAGCGGCAACCCGGGACCAATATTATCGGCGTGGTGGACAAGATCAACCAGGTGCTGCCGCAGTTGAAAGCGGCGCTGCCGCCGACGGTGCAGCTTTCCGTTGTTTCGGATCGCACCGCAACCATCCGCGCTTCGGTACACGATGTCGAATTCGAGTTGATGGTCACCATCGGACTGGTCATTCTAGTGATTTTCGTGTTCCTGCGCAGCGTTTCCGCCACGATTATTCCCAGCATCGCGGTGCCGCTCTCCATCGTCGGCACATTCGGAGTGATGTACCTGCTTGGCTACAGCCTGGACAATCTTTCGCTAATGGCGCTCACCATCTCCACCGGTTTCGTGGTCGACGATGCGATTGTGATGATCGAGAACATTTCGCGATACATCGAGATGGGCGAGAAGCCGCTGGATGCCGCTTTAAAGGGATCGGCCGAGATCGGCTTCACGATCGTGTCCTTGACAGTGTCCCTCATTGCCGTCCTGATTCCCCTGCTGTTCATGGCGGACATTGTCGGAAGGCTCTTCCGCGAGTTCGCGGTGACGCTGGCAGTCACCATTGTGATGTCGGCGATTGTTTCCCTTACTCTGACGCCGATGATGTCCGCCAAGCTTCTCAAGCACAAGCCGGACAGCTCGCGCGGGCGGCTCTATCGGATATCGGAGAACATGTTCGAGAAGACCATCGAGAAATACGGCGACATGCTGCGCTTCGTGCTGCGGCATCAAACCGCCACCATGATGGTGGCATTCGCCACTCTGGTGGCTACAGTGGTTCTCTACATCATCGTGCCGAAGGGCTTCTTCCCGGTGCAGGATACTGGCGCCATTCTAGGCATTTCAGAAGGGCCGCAGGACATTTCCTTCGGCGCGATGGCAAAACAGCAGCAGGAACTCGCTGCGGTTATCAAGCAGGATCCGGCCGTCGATACCATCTCCTCGTTTATCGGCGTGGACGGGTTGAATCCAACGCCAAACAGCGGCCGCATCCAGATTTCATTGAAGCCGCTGGAAGACCGCGATGCGAACGCTTCGGAGATCATCCGGCGTTTAACGCCAAAGCTGGCGCGGGTGGAAGGCATCACCCTATATATGCAGCCCCTGCAGGATCTCACAGTGGAGAACCGCATCAGCCGGACGCAGTATCAGTATTCGCTGGAGTCGCCGAGCGCGGCCGATCTTGCTACCTGGGCGCCGCGCCTGGTGACCGCCCTGAGCAAGATCCCCGAACTGCGTGATGTTGCCAGCGATCAACAAAACGACGGGAAAGGTATCCGGCTCGACCTCGACCGCGACACCGCTTCCCGCTTCGGAATTACGCCGCAAAACATTGACGATACCCTGTACGATGCGTTCGGCCAGCGGCAGGTCTCGACCATCTTCACGCAGTTGAATCAGTATCACGTGGTGCTGGAGACGATGCCCGGGTGGAAGCAGGGTCCGGCGGCACTGCGCGATCTCTACGTCCGCACTTCCAATGGAACACAGGCTCCCCTGGCTTCCATGACACGGCCTAATTTCATTTCCGTCCCGCTGACGGTGAATCATCAGGGGCAGTTCCCCGCTGTGACGCTGTCTTTCAATCTGGCGCGAGATGCGTCGCTGGGCAAGGCAGTAGAAGAGATCAACACTACCACGAAGAAATTGGGAATGCCGGCGAGTATCGAGACCACCTTCCAGGGCACGGCGGCGGCGTTTCAAAATTCGCTCGCCAACGAAGCACTTCTCATCCTGGCGGCCCTGGTTACCGTCTATATTGTGCTCGGGGTGTTGTATGAAAGCTACATCCATCCCATCACGATTCTTTCGACGCTGCCTTCGGCCGGCGTGGGCGCCATCATCGCGCTGTTTTTGACAGGGCACGACCTGGATATCATCGCGCTCATCGGCATCATCCTGCTGATCGGCATCGTAAAGAAGAACGCGATCATGATGATCGACTTCGCGCTGGAGGCCGAGCGCAAGGAAGGGAAGTCGCCGGAGGAATCGATCTACCAGGCGTGTCTGCTGCGGTTCCGCCCGATCATGATGACTACCATGGCGGCTTTGCTGGGCGCTGTACCCCTGGCGTTCGGGAGCGGCACAGGGTCCGAACTGCGCCGCCCTCTGGGCATCACCATTATCGGCGGGCTTATCTTCAGCCAGATCCTGACACTCTTCACCACTCCGGTAATTTATCTGGCCTTTGACCGTGTCGGCACCTGGTTCGCCAATCGCCGGAAACAGAAGGCCGGAGAGCAACTGATGTTGCCGGGCATGTCATGATTTCCGAAGCGTTCATCCGGCGTCCCGTCGCCACCGCGCTGCTGACGGCGGCCGTGGCGCTCACCGGCGTTCTTGGCTTCCGGTTACTGCCGGTTTCGCCGCTGCCGCAGGTAGACTTCCCAACCATCAGCGTCAGTGCGGGCCTGCCGGGCGCCAGTCCGGAGACCATGGCCTCGTCGGTAGCAACCCCGCTCGAGCGGCAGTTCGGGCATATCGCCGGAGTGACCGAGATGACGTCGTCGAGCAGCCTGGGCAACACCGGCATCACACTGCAGTTCGACCTGAGCAGAAATATCGATGCGGCCGCACGCGATGTGCAGGCGGCCATCAATGCGGCCCGCGGCAACCTTCCCGCGAATCTGCCGAACAACCCGCGTTATCGAAAGGTGAATCCGGCGGATGCCCCTGTTCTCATCATGGCGATGACTTCCGGGATCGTGAATCAGGCGCAAATGTACGACGTCGCCTCGTCTATCTTTGCCCAGAAGCTTTCCCAGGTGGAAGGAGTAGGGCAGGTCCTCGTGGGCGGCAGCTCCCTCCCTTCGGTCAGGGTGGAATTGAACCCAACGGCTGCCAACCGCTACGGAATCGGCCTGGAACAGATCCGTACGGTTTTGTCGAATGCGAACGCCAACAGTCCGAAGGGCGCCATCTCCAACAGTACGCAGACCTATCAACTTCACACCACAGATCAGTTGTTGAAGGCCAAGGATTACATACCGCTGATTGTCGCCTACCGCGGCGGTGCGCCCGTGCGCGTCTCTGACCTGGGGGAGGTGACGGATTCCGTGGAGGATCTGCGCAATGCAGGATCGGCCAACGGCAGACCCGCTGTCCTGGTGATCATCTTCCGCCAGCCGGCGGCCAACATCATCGACACAGTCGACCGCGTCCGCGCACTCATGCCGCAACTGCAGGCGTCCATCCCTCCTTCGATGCAATTGTCCGTGATGATGGACCGGACAACCACGATTCGCGCCTCGGTCCACGACGTAGAAGTTTCGATGATGATCTCGATCGGCCTGGTGGTGCTGGTGGTGTTCGCCTTTCTGCGGAATGCGTGGGCGACCTTCATTCCCAGCATCGCTGTTCCGCTCTCTCTGCTGGGAACGTTCGGCATCATGTACCTCATCGGCTACAGTCTCGACAATCTGTCACTGATGGCGCTCACCATTTCCACGGGCTTTGTCGTCGATGACGCCATTGTGGTGATCGAGAACATCGCCCGTCATCTGGAAGAAGGGGTGAGCCCCATGGATGCCGCGATTCGCGGAGCCAGACAAGTGGGATTTACCGTGGTTTCAATGAGTGTGTCGCTCATCGCGGTGTTTATTCCCATATTGCTGATGGGCGGGATTGTGGGCCGTCTCTTTCGCGAATTCGCCGTGACGTTGTCTATCGCGATCATGGTTTCCATGGTGATCTCACTCACCACCACTCCGATGTTAAGCGCGCGCTTCCTGCAGCGAGACACAGGACAGCACGGCCGCATTTACCGCGCAAGCGAAGCAATTTTCGACTGGATGCTGAAGACCTACGGGTCCATGCTGCGGGTGGTGCTGAAGCACCCCATTTTCACACTGTTGATTATGGCGGCGACCGTGGGCTTGAATGTGTACCTGTATACCGTTATTCCAAAGGGCTTCTTCCCGCAGCAGGATACCGGGCGTATGTCAGGAATGATTCAGGCGCGGCAGAACATTTCCTTCCAGGCGATGAAGCCGAAATTTGAAGCTTTTGTGAACGCGGTGAGATCCGATCCGGACGTAGAGAACGTGGTGGCGTTCACGGGCGGAGGGGGTGGGTCCAATACCGGCCGCATGTTCATTTCGTTAAAGGATCTGGATGTCCGCAAGGACGGCGTGGACGAGATCATTGGCAGAATCCGGCACAAGACAGCGAATATTCCTGGCGCGGCTTTGTTTCTCCAGCCGGTCCAGGATATCCGTGTCGGCGGGCGATCTTCCGGTGCGCAATACCAGTTCACGATACAAAGCCAGGATCTGCGGGAATTGAATGTTTGGGCGCCTCGGATTCTAGCCAGCCTTCGTGGACTTCCCGATCTCACCGACGTAAATAGCGATCAGTTGAACGCAGGGCTCCAGGCATCGATGGTGATCGACAGGGATACCGCATCCAGATTGGGAATCACGGCGCAGGATATTGATGCCACCCTTTATGACGCCTTCGGCCAGCGGCCCGTGTCCACGATGTACACGACGATCAACCAGTACCACGTTGTGATGGAAGTTGCGCCGAAATATTGGCAGTCTCCGGAAACGCTCAAGTCCATCTACGTCCGTGTTTCCGGAAGTGCCGCTGCCGCCAGTACGGGCCGCAGCATCGGCCTCGGCGCTATCTCCGGCACCGGCGCATCGGCGGGAACGACGAGTGCGGCCGGCGCGCTCTCTGGAACCTCCTCGACGAGGGCGACTTCCAACGCGAATGCCTCGTCTATTGACAATCTGTCGGCAACCTCGGCAGCCTCGGCAACGGCTGCTGTGCGGACCGCGCGCACGGCTAATGCCCCTCCTACAGTGAATGCTGCCACTCCCGTGGCGGCGGTGAACACGGCGAATACGGGTGCCGCCACACTTGCACCCACTAACGTCGGCGCCGTGGTGCCGCTATCGGCAATCGCGCACTTCTCCACCGGTAAGATTCCGCTGTCAGTTACTCACGAGGGACAATTTCCATCGTCGACGATGTCGTTTAACCTGGCGCCCGGCGTCTCCCTCGGCCAGGCCGTGGACGCAATCGATCGCGCGAAGCTGGAGATTGGCGTGCCCGCCACAGTGCAAAGCAAATTCTCCGGAACCGCGCAGGCATTTCAGGAGTCGATTGCAAACGAGCCAGTGCTGATCGCGACGGCGTTAATCGCGGTCTACATCGTTCTAGGGATTCTTTACGAGAGCCTGATACACCCCATCACGATTTTGTCCACGTTGCCCTCGGCAGGAGTCGGAGCTTTGCTTGCACTTCTCTTATGCAGGACCGAATTGAGCGTCATCGCCCTGATTGGAATTATCCTGCTGATCGGGATTGTTAAGAAGAACGCGATCATGATGATCGATTTCGCGCTGGAGGCCGAACGAAAAGAGGGCAAGAGCTCATATGACGCAATCTACCAGGCCTGCCTGCTGCGGTTCCGCCCCATCATGATGACAACGCTTGCCGCGATGTTGGGCGGCCTTCCGCTCGCACTGGGCCATGGAACAGGATCCGAACTGCGGCGCCCTCTTGGCATCGCCATTGTGGGAGGACTTATTTTTAGCCAGGTGCTGACGTTATTCACGACGCCGGTAATCTATCTCGAAATGGATCGTCTGCGGCTGCACTTCAAGCCGGCGACGCAACCGCTGCCATCCCCGGCGGCAGGAGATTAAGAATGCAAAAATATGTCCTCGTTGTGCTCACTGCTTGCCTGGCTCTGAGTAGCGCATGCCGCGTGGGTCCGAAGTACAAGTTGCCGGCGGTTCCCCAGACCCCTTCCGGGTTCAAGGAGTTGACCGAGAATGACCGCTGGAAATTTGCCAAACCCAATGACGGGGAACTCCGCGGCAACTGGTGGGAACTATTTAACGACGCCAGGCTGACGGAGCTGGAGAGCATGGTGAGTGTCTCCAACGAGTCATTGAAACAGGCGGAAGCGCAGTTTCGGCAAGCTCGCGCACTGGTGCGTGTCAACCGCGCAGGTTATTTCCCAACCGTCGGCACGGTTCCTGGCATCGCGACAAGCGGAGCGGGGCGGGCCCGTGCCGGGTCCACTAGCGGCGTCAATTCCTCCTTCTCCATTCCCATCACCGCCTCCTGGGAACCCGATCTCTGGGGCCGTGTCGGCCTCACAGTGGAAAACGCAGTTACCAACGCACAAGCAGCCGCTGCGGACGTTGAAAACGCCCGTCTCAGCCTGCAAGCCGAACTGGCCACTGATTATTTCCAACTCCGCGCACTCGACATGGACGTGGACCTGCTAACAAACACCTTGGACGCCTACCGCAAGGCCGTGGAGTTGACCCGGAACCGCTACAACGGCGGCGTTGCCTCAAAGGCGGATGTGGTGCTGGCTCAAACGCAGTACGATTCTACGCGCGCCCAGCTGACTGATCTTGGAGTAGCGCGCGCCCAGCTTGAGCATGCGATCGCGGTGCTCACCGGACACGCGCCGTCCGATCTCACCATCGCGAAAGCAGCCATTCAAGGACCTCCGCCGCCGATTCCGGTGAGCCTGCCATCACAACTGCTGGAACGCCGTCCCGACGTGGCGGCGAATGAGCGCCGCGTGGCAGCGGCGAACGCCACCATCGGTCTGGCCCAGGCCGCGTTCTATCCGTCGCTGTCCATCAGTGCCAGTGCTGGCCTCGAAAGCGGCAGTCTGGGCACCCTGTTCAACTGGCCGGCGCGATTCTGGTCGGTTGGGCCACAACTGGCGCAAACCCTCTTCGACGCTGGACGCCGTAAAGCAACCGTGGAAGAGTTTCAGGCCGGCTACGATTC